>DATLWN010000275.1:0-6787 GCA_035576305.1 Mariprofundaceae bacterium | reverse complement strand
CCAAACAGCCGGCATGGCAACAGCGGCTGTTCGGAACCTATCTATCCCTGGGCCAGGCGATCTATCGACGGGAGGTGTCGCTGCTCGGCCGCCTCGCCCACGCCGCGCTGGATCGGCTGGCCGGACGCAAGCTCCGGCAGCGGTTCGGGGGGCGCCTGCGCCTGATGGTGTCCGGCGGTGCGCCGTTGAGCGTGGAGGTCAACGAATTCTTCGAGGGTATCGGCATCCCGATCCTGCAGGGCTACGGCCTGACGGAATCGGCTCCGCTGATCAGCGTCAATCCCCCGGAAGACCGCAGGCTGGGCTCGGTCGGCAGGCCGGTCACCGGCGTCGAGGTGCGCCTGGCCGGCGATGGCGAGATTCTGGCCCGCGGCGCCAATGTCATGCTCGGTTATTGGCAGCAGCCTCAGGCGACGGCGGAGACCGTCGTCGACGGCTGGCTGCATACCGGCGACATCGGCGAGATCGATGCGGACGGCTATCTATACATCACCGATCGCAAGAAGGACATCATCGTCAATTCCGGCGGCGAAAACATCGCGCCGCAGCGCATCGAGACGCTGCTGGTTGCCGATCCGATGATCGATCAGGTGGTGGTGTTCGGGGATCAGAGGCCGTATCTGGTGGCCATCGTGGTGCCGAACGAGGAGGCATGCCAGGCCTGGGCTGCCGGCACCGGGCTGCCCGCAGCGGACTGGCCCTCCCTGTCGGCCTCGCCGGTGCTGCGCAAGGAGCTGCAGAACCGGATTGCCGAGATCCTGAAGCCGCTCAATCCCTTCGAACAGGTGCGCCGCATCCATGTGCGCCCCCAGCCATTCACGATCGACAGCGGCCTGCTGACGCCGACGATGAAGGTCAAGCGCCGGAAGGTGCTCGAGATGTGCCGGGACGAGATCGAGGCGCTGTACCAGTAAGGGCTCAGTCCCTGAGATTGGTGAAGGACAGGGGGCGGTCGGCCTCGATGCCGCGGATCAGGGCCATGGCCGCTTGCAGATCGTCCCGGCTCTTGCCGGTGATGCGCACCATCTCGCCCTGGATGGAGCTCTGCACCTTCAGCTTGCTGTCCTTGATCTCGCGGGTGATCTGCTTGCCCAGTTCCTTGTCGACTCCCTGTTTGACGGTGATGGTCTGCCGGAGGGTGTCGCCGCTGGCGCGCTCGGCTGTGGCGAAATCCAGGCACTTGGGATCGAGGCCGCGCCGCACCACGCGCGCCTTCAGCAATTCATGGATCGCGCCCAGTTTGTACTGATCGTCGGCGATCACGGTGATGACGGCATCGTTGCGCTCGATGCTGGCCCTGCTGCCCTTGAAATCGTACCGCGTCATGATCTCCTTTTTGACCTGGTTGATGGCGTTGTCCACCTCTTGCATATCGGTTTCCGATACCACATCGAAGCTCGGCATGACGGTGCCTCCCTGAAGGATATTCCGGATATCGTGCAGCACCAGGCTTTGACATTCAATGGCTTGGCGGCAATCATGCCTGTGAAAGGGAGTGCCATTGCCACAGGATTTCGTTCATCGCCACGATCCGGATCGGACACTATGGGAGCCGCCCCGCCGCCCGCCGGCCCGGCACCTGCTGCCCATCCTGTCCGTGGTGGGCCTCGGGTTTGCGGCGGTCGTGGCGTTGGTGTTGCTGAGCGGCGGCCAGCAGGTCAGCGCCAGCGCATCGCCGCTCAGGGAGGAATGGCTGGCACCCGAGATGCCGGACCTGACCGGTGTCGGCAAGGAGAGTCGGGTCGTCCTGCAATCCGGGGACACCGCCATTTCGGCGTTGACCCAACTGGATTTTCCCATGCCGGAGATCTTTCATGCCGTGGATGCGGCGCGCAGCGCATACCCGCTGAGGAACGTCCATGCCGGCCACGTCATGACCCGCGTGGACGATGCAACCGGCGTGCAGGTCTACTACGAGATCGATCCCGAGCAGCGCCTCAGGCTGCAGCGCACAACGGACGGACAATGGAGCGCCTCGATGGAGAAGCGGCCGGTCCGGGACCGGTTGACACAGGCCGAGGGCCGGATCGAGGACAGCCTGTTCGGTGCCGCCGAAAAGGCGGGCCTGGACGATACGACGACGATGAACCTGGTGGACATCTTCTCGTGGGATATCGATTTCGCACGGGACATCCGCGAGGGCGACAGCTTCCGCGTACTGTACCAGGAGCATTACGACGCCAAGGGCAGGATGATCGGTTCCACGATCCTGGCCGCGGAGTTCACGAACCAGGGTCGGACCTACCGGGCCGTCCGTTACCAGACCGCTGATGGCCGCTACGATTACTTCACGCCGGACGGCAAGAGCATGCGCAAGTCCTTTTTGAAGGCGCCCCTGAAATACACGCGCATCTCCTCGCGCTACTCGCTGCACCGCATGCATCCGATCCTCGGGTATACGCGGGCCCATCGCGGCGTGGACTATGCGGCCCCGATGGGGACGCCGGTGCACGCGGTGGGCGATGGTGTGATCACGTATTGCGGCTGGCGGGGCGGCTACGGACGTTTCATCGTCATCCGGCATACCGACGGCGTGCATTCGACGGCCTATGCCCATCTGTCCCGCTATGCCAGCGGCATCCATGGCGGCGCGCGCGTGCGCCAGGGGCAGGTGATCGCCTACGTGGGCATGAGTGGCCTGGCCACCGGCCCGCACCTGCATTTCGAGTTCCGCGTCCACGACACGCAGGTGAACCCGCTGACGGTGAAACGCACGCCGGCGGAGCCGGTGCCGCAGGTTGAGATGGCCGCATTCCGCGAGGCGACGGCACCATTGCTGGCGCGGGTCGAGGTGCCGCAGTCCTTGCTGGCCTGGAACTGAACGCCGGTGCCGGACGCGGCCTTGGGGCCGTTATACAAACCATCGAGTAGGACATCAATATGACGGGCGACGGTATCGACGAGGGGCAGGCACGGGACTGGCTTGAGCAGGCGCGTAAGGTTCTGGATATCGAAACCGATGCGCTGCGGCTCGTCCGTGAATCGCTGGACATGCCCTTTGTGCGTGCCGTGTCATGCATCCTCGAACACAGCGGGCGCCTGGTGGTGCTGGGCATGGGAAAATCCGGCCTGATCGCCAAGAAGATCGCCGCCACGTTCGCCAGCACCGGCACCCCCGCCTTCTTCGTCCATGCCGCCGAGGCCAGGCACGGGGATCTGGGCATGATCACCGATCACGATGTCGTGCTCGCGCTGTCGCATAGCGGGGAGACCGAGGAGGTGTCGAGCCTGTTACCGACGATCAAGCGCCTCGGGGCATCGCTGATCGCCATCACCGGCAACCCCGCGTCCACGCTCGGGCGGCATGCCGATATCGTGCTGCATGTGCCGGTGCGCCAGGAGGCCTGTCCGATGAACCTGGCGCCGACCGCCTCGACCACGGCCGCGCTGGCGCTTGGCGACGCCCTGGCCGTGGTGACGCTGAAGCAACGCGGGATCGATGAGCGGGACTTCGCCCGCGTGCACCCGGCAGGCAGCCTGGGCAGGCGTCTGATGCGGGTGGCGGATCTGATGCACAAGGGCGGGGAATTGCCGATGGTGGACCGCCATGCCAGCCTGCGGGAAGCGATCATGACCATGAGCGGCTGCCGGCTCGGCATCACCGGCGTGGCGGAGGACGGGCGCCTGAGCGGCTGCCTTTCCGATGGCGATCTGCGCCGTATCCTGGAGTCCGGGCATGTGGACCTGGATGCAGCGGTGACGACGGTGATGCATACCAAGCCGCACGTGATCGGCGAGGACCGGCTGGCCAGCGAGGCCGTGCGCATGATGGAGGAGTACAAGATCACCGTGCTGTTCGTCGTCGACAAGGCTGAGCAAGTGGTCGGTGCCGTGCATATGCATGACCTGCTGCATGCGGGGGTGGCATGACATCCTCCTACGCCGCATTCCCCTTCGAGCTGGCCCGTGGCGTCCGCCTGCTGGTGCTGGACGTCGACGGGGTGTTGACCCGCGGCACGATCCTGATCGATGACCACGGCGAGGAAACCAAGGGCTTCCACGTCCGGGACGGACACGGCATCAAGATGCTGCAGCGGGCGGGTATCGGCGTGGCCATCCTGACCGGGCGGACCTCGGGTGTCGTGGAGCACCGGGCGCGGGATCTGGGCATCGACCATGTGGTCCAGGGCAGCCTGCGCAAGTCGGAAGGGCTGGACAGGCTGTGCGCCATGGCCGGCATCCCCCCCGAGCAGTGTGCCTATATGGGCGATGATGTGGTTGATCTGCCGGCGATGCGACGGTGCCGGCTGGCGTTGGCGCCGCAGGATGCCCACCCCTCCGTGCTGAGTATGGCGCACTGGTGCGCGGCGTTCGACGGCGGTGCCGGCGCCGTCCGCCAGGCCTGTGAGGGGCTGATCCTGGCGGCAGGGGCATGGCAGGAGATCGTGGAGACGCCGTACGGGGTCTCACCGGCGGACTGCGGCTGGGCGGTCTGAATTGCCGCCGCTGCGATGAGCCATCGTTTCTGGACATGGGTCAAGTGGATAAGCCTCTCGGTTTCCATCGGCAGCATCGGGCTGGCGATCGCCTTGATGGCCTTCAGGGACCACGGCATGCGTCAGACGCAAACCCCGGGGCCGGAAAAGGGCGGGCAAACGCGGGTGGAGAAGCCGCTGATCGTCGAGCGCAAGGGGGACCGGCTGGTGTGGCGCCTCAAGGCGGACAAGGCCGAGCAGCAACTGCAGGGCACGCTGTTGTTGACCAGGCCGGTGCTTGAGATGTTCACCGACAATGGCGAGGTGGTCACGGTTTCCGGAGCGCGGGCCAGGTTCGATCCCCTGCGCCGCAACATCGCCTTCGACTCCCAGGTGAAGGTGGCCTATCAGCAATGGAGGCTGACCAGTGATTCCCTGGTCTATGTCAGCAGCAAGGATGAGCTGACCATACCGGGAGAGTTCGTGGCAAGCAGCGACAAGATCGTGGCGAGAGGGAAAGGCCTGCGGGTACAGCGGGACAGCCAGCAGCTATGGGTGGATCATGGCATCCGCATCGAGGACCGGGGCTCCGCCTGGACGGAGGTGCGCCCGTGATACGGCGTGCGATGCTTGTTGCGGCCTGCCTGTGGCAGGTTGCCCCGGTTCCGGCGTGGGCTGCCGAAAGCACCTCGCCGACCACCATCACCGCCGACAGCATGATGGTGCGGCAGATGAAACAGACGGCGGTGTTCGAAGGGCAGGTGGCGTTGCACCGCGAGAGCTTCGAACTGAGGTGCGATCGCCTGGTGGTGCACTATGATCCGAAGAAGAGCGGGGAGCTGCGCCAGGCCGAGGCCTACGGGCATGTGCGCATCACCCATGAGCAGACCAGCGGCACGGCGAACGAGGCCCGGTACGATCAACGGCAGGGGATCGTGACGCTGATCGGCAACGCCGAGCTGACGGAGCCCGGCCGGACGGTGCATGGGGAGAGGATTGTGCACGACCTGATCAAGCGCTCCACAGAGGTGCAGCAGGGCGAAACCGGCAGGGTGCGCCTGCATATCGATGCCAACAAGGCCGTCCCTGTGCCCGCCAAGCCGGCCCCTGTCCCTTCCACAGGTGATCAGCCGTGAGTGCCGTGAAGCACCTCCTGTCCTCGCGCGGGCTCAGCAAGCGCTATCGCGGCAAACAGGTCGTCCACGCCGTGGATCTGGATGTGTATTCCGGGGAGTGCGTCGGTCTGCTCGGTCCGAACGGGGCCGGCAAGACGACGAGCTTCTACATGGTTTGCGGCCTGGTTCCCGCCGATGGCGGGGAGGTCAGCCTCGATGGCGAGTCCATCACCGGCCTGCCCATGCACCTGCGTGCCCGGCGCGGCATCGGATATCTGCCCCAGGAGGCCAGCATCTTCCGCAAGCTGACGGTGCGCGAGAACCTGCTGGCGGTCTTCGAGACATTGGATGTCCCGGACATCCAGGTCGAGGAGGAGCTGGAGGGACTGCTGGTGGAGCTGGGCATCGAGGGGGTGCAGCACCAGAAGGCCTATACCCTGTCCGGCGGGCAGCGGCGGCGCACCGAGATTGCCCGTGCCCTGGTGACCAAGCCGCGCTTCCTGCTGCTCGACGAACCCTTTGCCGGCGTGGATCCCATTGCCGTGGAGGATATCCAGGCGATCATCGCGGACCTGCGTTCCAGGGGCATCGGCATCCTGATCACGGATCACAATGTGCGTGATACCCTGTCGATCTGCGATCGCGCCTACCTGATGAATGCAGGCGAGATCCTGGTGCATGGCACGCCGGAAGAGATCACGCAGCATCCGGATGCCCGGCGCCTGTATTTCGGCGAACGCTTCAATATGTAGCCGATGGGCTTTGACGCCGGTACGGAAAAAGGTTCCAATACATCTGTGCAATGGAGTGAAGATCAGCTGACCCTGGCCATCACCGGTGCGTCCGGGGCCACCTACGGCCTGCGCCTGATGCAGCGCCTGGCCATGATGTCCGGTGTGCGCCTGCATGTGCTGATCTCGGATGCGGCCCGGGTGGTGCTCGATCAGGAACAGGACCTGTTGCTGCCGGAGGATGCGGAGCGCATGGGCGCGGCACTGGCGGGGCATCTGGGGATCGACGAGGAAGCCCTCCGTTGCTATGCCCTGGATGACTGGTTCTCCCCCTGCGCCTCCGGCTCGGCCGGCATTCGCAGCATGGTCGTCATTCCGTGCTCCATGGGTACGCTGGCGCGCATCGCGACCGGCACCTCCGACAACCTGATCGAGCGCGCCGCCGACGTGGTGCTGAAGGAGCGCGGAAGGCTGGTCCTGGTGCCGAGGGAAACGCCGCTGTCCAGCATTCATCTCGAGCATATGC
>DATLWN010000274.1:0-2199 GCA_035576305.1 Mariprofundaceae bacterium | reverse complement strand
CCAGGCCGAAGGCCGAATCCGGAGAGCCGGCGCAGGGGTCCGATCCGGATCGTTAAGCCGACCTTGCCGGGTCCGGGCGTTCAGTCCGCCGGCACCACCCTGTTCTTGCCGCTGTTCTTGGCGATGTACATGGCCTGATCGGCGCGGTACACCATCGTGTCGAAACTGTCCTCGCCGCCGTGCTGCATCGCCACGCCGATGCTGGCCGTGATCTGGTGGATGCCGAGACGCGGGACGCCGGCATGCAGGCCGTTCAGCTCTTTCAGGATGCGGTTTGCCAGGTGCAGGGTGCCGTCGATATCGGTTTCCGGCAGCAGGATCAGGAACTCCTCGCCGCCCCAGCGCGCGATGATGTCCGTTTGTCGCGACCGCCGCCGGCAGATATTGGCGGCCTCCCGCAGCACCTGGTCTCCGACATGGTGGCCGTACCGGTCGTTGATGCTCTTGAAATCATCGAGGTCGATCAGCATGACCGTGGTGGGGTGGGAGAAGCGCTGGGCACGGACCAGCTCCTTTTCCGCCTCCTCGGTCATGTGCCAGCGATTGTTCAGGCCGGTGAGCGGGTCGGTGTAGGCCTTCAGGTGCAGCTCCTCCATCAGCCTCAGCTGCTCGGAGACATCGCGAACGTAGGCGGTGAATTCCATGGCGCCTCCGACCTCGATCTTGGCGATGGCGATCTCGGCCATGAACTCCGAGCCATCCTTGCGCAGGCCGCTGATACCGATGCGGTTGGCCATCGCCCGGCGCAGCTCCGGTGAGAGATGGAACTGGTGGGCATGCTCCTGGTGCCGGTCGCGCAGATGCTCGGGGATCAGGATCTCCAGCGGCTGGCCGACCAGCTCGTCCGGGGCATAGCCGAAGATATGGGCGGCGGCCTGGTTCAGGGTCCTGATCCGCTGGTCGGTGCCGAAGGTGATGATGCCCTCGTAAGACGAATCGAAGATGGATTTCAGGCGGGCGTAGGTGATGTGCAGCTCGTACTCACGGTATCGCCGGTCGGTGATATCCACGGCGATGGCGAAGATGCGCACGAAATCACCCCCCTGTTTGGGGGACACCGGGATCATGTGCACCCGCTGCCATTGGCTCATGGCCATGACCTCCAGCGGGTGCTCGAACTCGATGGGGGTGAGCTGGCTGGCGCATTGTCGCGCATGTGCGTCGAACGTCTGCAGGATATCCGGGGGCAGCGCGAGCCCCGTGTCGGGCTGCTGTCCGCCGTCCGGATCGTACATGGCGATGAAGGCGCTGTTGGCGCAAAGCAGGCGTGCATGATCCGCATGCACATCGAACACGACCACACCGGCTCCGGCCACCTCGAAGAATGAAGCCAGGGTCTGCGCATCGGCGGTATATAGGTTCATGATCCCCTCTTTCCTCATCGGAGCATAGAAGCTGATGGCCATGATGCAAGGACGCGGAAGTTGACGCCGGCCGGGATTGGATTTTCACTGGGGCCATGGATGCTGAGTTCTCCCTCGACCCCGATATCCTGTATCTGAATCACGCGGCCGTGGCCCCCTGGCCCAGGCGCACGGAGGTGGCCGTCAAGGACTTCGCCGAGCAGAATCGCCGGCGCGGATCGGCGGATTACCCGCAGTGGCTGAAGACGGAGCGCAGCCTGCGCGGCCGGCTCATGCGGCTCATCCACGCCGGAAGCAGCGACGATATCGCCCTGGTCAAGAACACCTCGGAGGGCCTGTCGCTGGTCGCCTACGGCCTGGCCTGGCGGGACAGCGACAATATCGTGTCCACGAACCAGGAGTTCCCGTCCAACCGCATTGTATGGGAGTCCCTCGAGGGTCGCGGCGTGCAGCTGCGTTGTGCGGATATCACCGGGGATGACCCGGAAGCGGCGATCATCGCCCGCATGGACGCGCGCACGCGCCTCGTCTCCGTATCCTCGGTGCAATACGCCACCGGCCTGCGCCTGGATCTGGCGCGCCTGGGCACGGCCTGTCGCGAGCGCGGCATCCTGTTCTGCGTCGATGCCATCCAGTCGCTGGGTGCGCTGTGCTTCGATGCCGAGGCCTGTCACGCCGATTTCGTCACGGCCGACGCCCACAAATGGATGCTGGGGCCGGAGGGGGTGGCGCTGTTCTACAGCCGTCCTGAGGCAAGGGCGAAACTGGGGCTCAGCCAGTACGGCTGGCATATGGTGGAGCATGCCGGTGATTTCGAGCGGGCCGAATGGCGGCC
>DATLWN010000273.1:0-4443 GCA_035576305.1 Mariprofundaceae bacterium | reverse complement strand
AATCGTAATGCCGCGCTCACGCTCCTCAGGGGCCCCGTCAATCTGGTCATACGCCTTGAACTCCGCCTTGCCCTGATCAGCCAGAACCTTCGTGATCGCCGCCGTCAGCGTCGTCTTCCCATGGTCAACGTGACCAATCGTACCAATGTTTACGTGCGGCTTCGTACGCTCAAATTTTGCCTTAGACATCTTCTGCTCCTTACCCCTTCACGCTCTGGACGATTTCCTGGGCAATGTTGTTGGGAACTTCCTCATAGTGCTTGAACTGCATGGTATAGGTGGCGCGGCCCTGGCTCATCGAGCGCAGATTCGTCGAATAGCCGAACATCTCGGCCAGCGGCACCTCGGCATCGATGACCTTGGCGTTGCCCTGGTCGTGCATGCCCTGCACGCGGCCGCGACGGCGGTTCAGATCGCCGACGATGTCGCCCATGTAGTCCTCGGGCGTCACCACCTCGACCTCCATGTACGGCTCGAGCAGCACCGGGTTGGCCTTGGCCGTGCCTTCCTTGAAGCCCATGGAGCCTGCGATCTTGAACGCCATTTCGTTGGAGTCGACGTCGTGGTAGGAGCCGTCGACCAGCGCCACCTTGATGTCCACCATCGGGAAGCCGGCCATCACGCCGTTCTGCATGGCCTCCTCGATACCCTTGCCGACGGCCGGGATGTATTCCCTCGGCACCACACCGCCGACGATCTTGTCCTCGAACAGGAAGCCGGCACCCGGCTCCATCGGCTCGATCTCGAGCCACACGTGGCCGTACTGGCCGCGGCCGCCCGACTGGCGCACGAACTTGCCCTCGGACCTGACCTTGCCGCGGATGGTCTCGCGGTAGGCCACCTGCGGCTTGCCGACGTTGCACTCGACCTTGAACTCGCGGCGCATGCGGTCGACGATGATCTCCAGGTGCAGCTCGCCCATGCCGGAGATGATGGTCTGGCCGGTCTCCTCGTCGGTGTGCACGCGGAAGGACGGATCCTCGTCCGCCAGGCGGCCCAGCGCGATGCCCATCTTCTCCTGGTCGGCCTTGGTCTTCGGCTCGATGGCCACGGAGATCACCGGCTCCGGGAACTCCATGCGCTCGAGGATGATCGGCTTGTCCTCCGCGCACAGCGTATCGCCGGTGGTGGTGGTCTTCAGGCCCACGGCGGCGGCGATGTCGCCGGCGCGCACTTCCTTGATCTCATTGCGCTCGTTGGCGTGCATCTGCAGCAGGCGGCCGATGCGCTCCTTCCTGCCCTTGGTGGAGTTGATCACGTAGGAGCCCGACTCCAGCACGCCCGAATAGACGCGGATGAAGGTCAGGCTACCCACGAACGGGTCGTTCATCACCTTGAAGGCCAGGGCGGCGAACGGCGCCTCGTCGGAGGACGGGCGGCTGTCTTCCTTGGTCTCGTCGTCCGGGTGCACACCCTTGATCGCCGGCACGTCGATCGGCGCCGGCATGTAGTCGACGACGGCGTCCAGCAGGGTCTGCACGCCCTTGTTCTTGAAGGCGGTGCCGCACAGCACCGGGATCATCTCGATGCTGATGGTGGCCTTGCGGATGCACTTCTTCAGCGCGGCCTCGTCGATCTCGTTGCCCTCGAGGTAGGCCTCCATCAGGTCGTCGTCGTAGACGAGCACGGAATCCAGCAGCTTCTCGCGGTACTCGTTGGCCTGCTCGACCAGATCGGCTGGGATCTCCTGCACGTCGTACTGCGAGCCCATGGCCTCGTCGTGCCAGACGATGGCCTTCATGGCCACGAGGTCGACGATACCCTTGAACGTGTCCTCGTTGCCGATCGGCAGGTTCAGTGCCACGGCATTGTGGCCGAGGCGGTCACGGATCTCCTCGACGACCTCGAAGAAGCGGGCGCCGGTACGGTCCATCTTGTTGACGAAGGCAATACGCGGTACGTGGTACTTGTCGGCCTGGCGCCAGACGGTCTCGGACTGCGGCTGCACGCCGCCCACGGCGCAGAACACGCCGACGGCGCCGTCCAGCACGCGAAGGCTACGCTCCACCTCGATGGTGAAGTCGACGTGGCCGGGCGTATCGATGATGTTGATCCGGTGATCCTTCCAGGAACAGGTGGTGGCGGCGGAGGTGATGGTGATGCCGCGCTCCTGCTCCTGCGCCATCCAGTCCATGGTCGCAGCGCCGTCGTGCACCTCACCGATTTTGTGAGATACGCCCGTGTAGAACAGAATGCGCTCGGTCGTCGTCGTCTTGCCGGCGTCGATATGGGCCATGATGCCGATATTGCGATAACGATCCAATGGGGTCTTGCGAGCCACGTCCCTTACTCCTTCACCTTGTAAAAGAACAAAAACTTACGCTGGATTACCAGCGGTAATGGGCAAATGCCTTGTTGGCCTCCGCCATGCGATGCGTATCCTCGCGCTTCTTGAACGCGCCGCCGCGCTCCTGCACGGCATCGACCATCTCGTAGCCCAGGCGCTCGGCCATCGTGTGCTCGGAGCGCTTGCGGGCGAACTCGACCAGCCAGCGCACGGCCAGCGACAGCTGGCGGCGATCGGACACCTCGACCGGCACCTGATAGGTGGCACCGCCGACACGGCGGGACTTCACCTCAACGGCCGGACGCACGGCGTCGATGGCATTGAGCAGGGCTGCCAGCGGCTCGGAGCCGAGGCGCTTGGATGCCAGATCCATGGCATCGTAGACGATCGACTCGGCGACGGTCTTCTTGCCCTCCCACATCACCTTGTTGACGACCTGCGAAACCGTACGGTCGCCATACTTGGCGTCGGGAACGATCGGTCGGCGTGACGGCGGTCCTTTACGCGGCATAATCGGTACTCCTGAAACTTACTTCGGACGCTTGGCGCCGTACTTCGAGCGGCCCTGCCTGCGGCCGTCGACGCCGGTCGTATCCAGAACGCCGCGAAGGATGTGGTAACGAACGCCCGGCAGGTCCTTGACACGGCCGCCGCGGATCAACACCACCGAATGCTCCTGCAGCTTGTGGCCCTCGCCCGGGATATAGGCGGTGACCTCATGGCCGTTTGTCAGGCGCACGCGCGCCACCTTGCGAAGGGCCGAGTTCGGCTTCTTCGGGGTCGTGGTGTACACGCGGGTGCACACGCCGCGGCGCTGCGGGCAGGCCTGCAGGGCGGGCACCTTGTTGATCTTCCGCTTGTCCCGACGGGGCTTGCGGATCATCTGGTTAATCGTTGGCATCGTTACCTCTTTTCCACATCGGCCTTCACCCCAGGGGCGAAGGGTCGCGAACCATAGTGGCGGGTAGGCCAAGTGTCAACAGGATCGGGGGCGTTTTTTTGCGGATTCGGGGCCCATCGTTGGGCTGCATATGGGCGGCGTTTCCGGCCCCGCCTGCAGCCGGCTCAATCGGCGTCGGTCAGCGGCAAATCCGAGGTCGAAATCCCCCCGGCCCTCTCCCCCAGCATCCGGCCCACGTAGCGCAGCACCTTGCCGGCCGTGGCCCGGTAACCGGTCAGCTTGCCGCCGTAGATGGTCAGCACCCTGGGCGCCCCATCCTCATCCACGTGCAGCACCACTTCGCGCGAGCGCCCGAATGCCGCGCCCTCGCCCGCCGGCAGCACCCTAAGCCCCGCGAAGCTGTCCAGCACCGTGGCATCGCCATGCGGGAAATAACGCCGGTAGGCGGCCAGCAGATACGCGATCTCCTCCGCACGAGGCCCCACGTCGGCCGGAGTGGCCACCACCGTTTCCGTGGTGCCGACCAGCGTCCTGTCCTGCCAGGGCATCACGAACACGGCGCGCCGGTCGGGAGCCTCCGTATAGTAAACGCCGCGCTCCAGATGCCCGGGCAGCACGATATGCGTGCCCTGCACCAGCTCGATGGGAATCCGCTTCGGGGGCGGCGACACCAGTTTCAGGATCTCGTTGACCCAGGGGCCGGCGGCATTGATCAGCATGCCGGCCATCAGCTCATGCTCCGCATCGCCCTGCCGATAGCGGACCTTCACCCCCTGCGCCGTGCTTTGCGCCGCAACGAGGGTGGCCGGGCAGATCGATGTCGCGCCGAAGGATTCGGCCGAGCGCCATACGGCGCGCGTCAGCGCCGCATCGTCGGCCTGGGCATCCCAGTAGCGAAACACCGCCTTCAGCCCCTCCGTCTTCAACCCGTCCAGATCATTCCATTTCCTCCGCGGCACGATCGAGAAGCGGGCCAGCGGCGTGATGCCGGCGAGCAGCGCGTACAGCGCCAGCCCCGCGGCGATCTTCCACGCCGGACGCGCGGTATCGCCATAGACCGGGATATGGAAGGGCACCGGGCTCACCAGATCGGGCGCCAGGCGCAGCAGCTGCCGGCGCTCGCGCAGCGATTCGCGGACGAGGCGCAGATGCCCGCCCTCCAGATAGCGCAGGCCGCCGTGGATCAGCTTGCTGGAACGCCCGGAGGTGCCCGCGGCGAGCGCCTTCTGCTCCAGCAGCGCCACCGAGTAGCCGG
>DATLWN010000272.1:0-1600 GCA_035576305.1 Mariprofundaceae bacterium | reverse complement strand
ACCACGACCGGCTCGCCGGCCATGGCGGAGGCGATGACGCCCTTCCAGTGGGCCATGCTGTCCGGATCGTCGAGGAAGACGGAGAAGCGCGTCACCGGCTGCTGCGCGGCATCGGCGCCCTCGCCCACCAGGAAGCGCCGGGCGAAGTCGATGTCGCTGAGCACCAGGAAATCGTCGAGCTCGTCGACGTGGGAGTCGAAGATGCCGCGCACCCGCCCGAGCTGCGCCTGGGAATCGCCCCCGCGCGTGCCCGCCATCAGCACCAGCTTGCCGCCCACCTTGAGCTTCAGCCTGCGCGCCATGCCGTCGCCGATCAGCACGCCGCGATGGTCGCCGGGCGCGAGCCACTCGCCCGCCACCAGCTTGGGCCTCAGCATCGCCACCCGGGGATCGCTGACGGGGTCCATGCCCTCCAGTCCGGCGCCGACGGAGTTGTTGGCGCTGCTGGCCAGCACCTGCAGCGAGATGCGCGGCTCGATCCTGCCGGCGATATGCAGTGCCTCCAGTTTGGCGCGCAGGGCACTGCCGTCGGCCAGGAACTTGTGGTTGGCCGGTGCCTCCAGATAGCCGGGCAGCTGCACCGCCAGATGCCCCTCACCCAGGCGGATGGCGTTGCGCACCATCGAGTTATGGCTGCCGTCGCCGATGCCGATGGAGACCACGGCCATGCCGAAGCCGATGGCGATGGAGCTCAGCGTGATCAGGGTGCGCCGGCGGTGGCGCCACAGGTTGCGCCAGGCGAGCCTGACCAGCACGGCCGGCGGCAGGTGGCCATGCCGCCTTATCACCGCAGCACCTGGGCCGGCTTCAGGCGCACCGTCCGCCACGAGGGGATCAGCGAGGCGACCAGGGTCACGGCAAACATCAACAGGCAGGCCTCGACGATCTGCCCCGGCTCCAGGTAGCCCCTCATCACCGGCTCGAAGACCATGCCCGCCCAGTCGTAGCCGTCGGGCATGCTGGCGCTGAAGTCGATGCCGTGCACCTCGAGGTAGTGCGCCGCCAGGGCGCCGAGACCCGAGCCGACCAGCGCCGATACCAGCGACAGGAAGAACGACTCCAGCAGCACCATCGCCAGCAGCCAGCGGCGCTTCATGCCGATGGACAGCAGGATGCCGAACTCATGGGTCCGCTCATGCACCGCCATCAGCATCGTGTTGAGCATGCCCAGCGAGGCCAGCCCCACGACGATCAGGCCGATCAGCAGCAGCATCGAGCGGCTCAGGCGCAGCATGTCGGAGATGGCCGGCGTCAGCTGCCGCCAGCTGCGCACCACCGCCGGACCGCCCAATGTGTCGAGCGGCTGCTGGCGCTGCAGCTTCGCCATCTCGGCAGTAAGCGCCGCCTGTACCTGGGGCAGGGTGTCGATGTCGTCCAGCTTGATCGCCAGCTCGTGGAAGCCGCTGTCCAGGTACATCAGCTGCCGGTAGGCCGCGATCGACATCAGCACGCCCATGCGGTCGAAGTTCGGCTCCAGGGGCCTGAGCACCGCGGCCACGCGGTACAGGGCGTTGCCGATGCTGCCGTCCGCCGCCTTGGTCACCAGCACCAGCTCGCTGCCGGGGACCAGCTTCATGTTCTTCGCCAGTTGCGCCCCGAC
>DATLWN010000271.1:0-3458 GCA_035576305.1 Mariprofundaceae bacterium | reverse complement strand
GCGGATGCGGCAGCTGATGCGCGCATGCAGGCCGGCGGCGCCGGCATCCAGCGCACGCACCGCCTCGTCCGGCGAGGAGAAATGCATGCCCTCGCCCGGCTCGAACGGCTTCTCGCGGGTCAGGTAGTACAGGCCCAGGATCATGTCCTGGGTCGGCACGATGATCGGCCGGCCGGTGGCCGGCGACAGGATGTTGTTCGTGGCCAGCATCAGGGCGCGGGCCTCGGTCTGCGCCTCGATGGACAGCGGCACGTGCACGGCCATCTGGTCGCCGTCGAAGTCGGCGTTGAAGGCGGTACAGACCAGCGGATGCAGCTGGATGGCCTTGCCCTCGATCAGCACCGGCTCGAAGGCCTGGATGCCCAGGCGGTGCAGCGTCGGCGCACGGTTCAGCATCACCGGATGCTCGTGGATGACCTCGGCCAGGATGTCCCAGACCTCCGGGATACCCTGCTCGACGAGCTTCTTGGCACCCTTGATCGTGGTGGCCAGGCCGCGCATCTCCAGCTTGTGGTAGATGAAGGGCTTGAACAGCTCCAGGGCCATGGTCTTGGGCAGGCCGCACTGGTGCAGCTTCAGCTCAGGGCCGACGACGATGACCGAACGGCCGGAGTAGTCGACGCGCTTGCCGAGCAGGTTCTGGCGGAAGCGGCCCTGCTTGCCCTTGATGACGTCGGACAGCGACTTCAGCGGCCGGCGGTTGTTGCCGGTGATCGGCTTGCTGCGGCGCTCGTTGTCGAACAGTGCGTCGACCGCCTCCTGCAGCATGCGCTTCTCGTTGCGGGTGATGATCTCCGGCGCGTTCAGCTCCAGCAGGCGGCGCAGACGGTTGTTGCGGTTGATCACCCGGCGGTACAGATCGTTCAGGTCGGAGGTGGCGAAGCGGCCGCCGTCCAGCGGCACCAGCGGCCTGAGCTCCGGCGGCAGCACCGGGATGACCTCGAGCACCATCCACTCGGGGCGGTTGCCCGAGCCGATCATGTCCTCGATGGTGGACAGGCGCTTGGTCAGCTTGGTCAGCTTGGTCACGGCGTTGGTGGCCGCGATCTGCGCGCGCAGGCTGCGGCTCTCCTCCTCCAGGTCGATGCTCTTCAGCATCTCGCGCAGGGCCTCGGCGCCCATGCCGACGCGGAACTCCTCGCCGTACTCCTCGAAGGCCTCGATGTACTCCTCCTCGCTCATGATCTGGTGCTGCTCGAGGCTGGTCAGGCCCGGATCGAGCACCACATAGGACTCGAAGTACAGGATGCGCTCCAGATCCTTCAGCGACTTGTCGACCAGCAGGCCGATGCGCGAAGGCAGGCTCTTCAGGAACCAGATGTGCGCCACAGGAGCGGCCAGCTCGATGTGGCCCATGCGCTCGCGGCGCACCTTCGACTGGATCACCTCGACGTTGCACTTCTCGCACACCACGCCGCGGTGCTTCAGGCGCTTGTACTTGCCGCACAGGCACTCGTAGTCCTTGATCGGGCCGAAGATCTTGGCGCAGAACAGGCCGTCGCGCTCCGGCTTGAAGGTCCGGTAGTTGATGGTCTCCGGCTTCTTGACCTCACCATAGGACCAGGAGCGGATCTTCTCCGGGCTGGCCAGGCCGATGCGCATGCCATCGAAATCCTCGATGCTGCTCGGCTTTTGGAACATCTTCAGAAGTTCTTGCATGGCTGTCTCCTCAGTTCCCGGCCGGCTTCTTGATCATGTCGATGTCAATCGCCAGCGCATTCAGTTCCTTCACCATCACATTGAACGACTCGGGGATGCCGGCGTTGAACGCCATGTCCCCGCGCACGATGGACTCGTACATCTTGGTACGGCCCTGCACGTCGTCGGACTTCACGGTCAGCATCTCCTGCAGCGTGTAGGCGGCGCCGTAGGCCTCGAGCGCCCACACCTCCATCTCGCCGAAGCGCTGGCCGCCGAACTGCGCCTTGCCGCCCAGCGGCTGCTGGGTGACCAGCGAGTACGGGCCGGTCGAACGGGCATGGATCTTCTCGTCGACCAGATGGTGCAGCTTCATGATGTACATGTGGCCGATGGTCACCGGCCGGTCGAACGGCTCACCCGTGCGCCCGTCGTACAGCGTCGTCTGCCCGGTCTGCGGCAGGCCCGCCAGCGACAGCATGCGATGGATATGCCCCTCGTGGGCGCCATCGAACACCGGCGTGGCGATCGGTACGCCGCGGGTCAGGTTACCGGCCAGCTCAAGCACATCGGTATCGCCGAGCGCCTTGATGGCCTTGGTCGCCTTCTGGTCCTCCTCGTAGGCGTCGAGCATGAACTTCTTGACGTCCGCGGACTTGGCATTGGCCTTCAGCATCTCGTCGATCCTGCGGCCCAGCTCGCTGGCGGCCCAGCCCATGTGCACCTCGAAGATCTGGCCGATGTTCATACGCGACGGCACGCCCAGCGGGTTCAGGCAGATGTCGACCGGCGTCCCGTCGGCGGCGAACGGCATGTCCTCCTCCGGCACGATCACCGAGATCACGCCCTTGTTGCCGTGGCGGCCGGCCATCTTGTCGCCCGGCTGCAGCTTGCGCTTCACGGCCACGAACACCTTGACCACCTTCAGCATGCCGGGCTTCAGTTCGGAGCCCTCGCGCACCTTGGCCACCTTCTCCTCGAAGCGGGACTCCAGGCGCGCACGCTCCTTGTCCATGCTCTCGAGGATGGCGCCGACGCGGGCGTTGATCGCATCGTCCTGCACCGACACCGAGGTCAGGTCGCGCAGCGTCAGCTCGGACAGGTGCGCGGCCTCGATGACATCGCCCTTCTTCAGGCCCTTGCACTTGGCGGCCTTCTGGCCGGCGAGCAGGCCGTGCAGGCGCTCGATGACGTTGGCCTCCAGGATGCGGCGCTCCTCCTCCTTGTCGGCGTAGAGCTGCTCGATCTCCTGCTCCTCGATGGCCTTGGCGCGGGCATCCTTCTCGTCGCCGCGGCGGGTGAAGATCTGCACGTCGACGACGACGCCCTCCTCGCCCGGCTTGACGCGCATCGAGGTGTCGCGCACGTCGGACGCCTTCTCGCCGAAGATGGCGCGCAACAGCTTCTCCTCCGGGGACAGCTGGGTCTCGCCCTTCGGCGTGATCTTGCCGACCAGGATGTCGCCGGGGTTGACCTCGGCGCCGATGCGGGCGATGCCGGACTCGTCGAGATGGCGCATGGCCTCCTCGCCGACGTTCGGGATATCGCGGGTGATCTCCTCGTCGCCGAGCTTGGTCTGGCGCGCCACGCACTCGAACTCCTCGATGTGGATCGAGGTGAAGTGGTCGTCCTTGACCAGGCGCTCGGAGATCAGGATCGAGTCCTCGAAGTTGTACCCGGACCAGGGCATGAAGGCGACGCGCACGTTCACGCCGAGGGCCATCTCGCCCCGGTCGGTGCCCGCGCCGTCGGCCACCACGTGGCCTGCCTTAACCTTCTGGCCCACGTGCACGAGGGGCCGCTGGTTGATGGCGGTGTCC
>DATLWN010000270.1:0-8806 GCA_035576305.1 Mariprofundaceae bacterium | reverse complement strand
GCATGACGGCGGCGATGTGCCCGGCCAGGGCCCCGGCAGCGGGATCGGGCGTCAGCGGGCGCTTCACCATGATGCCCAGCCGTCATCGCGCATGCATTCGACCATGGCGGCCTCGGATGCGTCCTGCGCGTGAATCCGCCGTTGGCGCACGGCGCCGTCGCCGCCCTCCCGCCATGCGGGCAGGCGGGCGCGTACGGCCGCCAGGTCATCCGCCGGGGAACCCTGTGCCTCAAGGTATTCCAGGCGACGCTCCAGCCATTCCAGGAGGTCGAACGGCTTTTCGCTGTGTGGGTCGATGATCCGGGCCTGCATGCCGTAACGGCAGGCGCGCCAGCGGTTTTCGCGGATCAGCGAGGAGTGCATGCGGTGCGGCTCGTTCCCGGTTGCCAGGGCCGCCAGGCATTCGGCCCTGACGTAGGCGACATAGGCGAGCGTATCCTCGGCGGTGGCCGGCATGTCGCCGATGCGGATCTCGAGGGTGCCGAAATCCGGATGCGGACGCATCTCCCACCATATCTCCCGCACGGTTTCGATGCTGCGGGTGGCGATCAGGCGGCGGACGCAATGCTGGAAGTCCGGCCAGTCATCGAAGTAGAACGGCATGCCGCCCTGGCTGAGGTTCTCGGAGACCTTGATCCGGTAGGAGCTCAGCCCCGTATCCTCGCCGTGCCAATACGGGGAGTTGACGGAGATGGCCAGGAAGAACGGCAGGATGGGCATCAGGTGATTCATGGCGCGGATGCAGGCATCCCCGTCGGGCATGCCGATATGCACATGGATGCCGAAGATATTGAAGCGATGGGCGGCACGGCGCTGCTGATCGATCAGGCGGTGATAGCGCGGGTCGGCGGTGACCTGCTGGTCCTGCCAGCGCGAAAAGGGATGCGTACCGGAGGCAAGCAGGGCGCCGCCGTGATCGGCCAGGATGGCGCTGACCTGCCGGTAGGCGGCGGCCATTTCATCGATGCAGGACCGGCTTTGCACGTGGATGCCGGTGTTGATCTCGATGGTCGAGGTGAAGAGCTCGGCCTTGATGCGGGGCGTGGGGCCGATGGCCGCGAACACGGCGGGCGCCAACGGGGCCTGCATGCCGGAAACGGCATCGACGGTGATCCATTCCATCTCGATGCCGAGGGTGCCCGGTTGCGAGGGGACAAAAGAAATCGCCGTTTCAGCCTTTGATCCCATCGCGTCAGTATAGCCCGGCCGGGGGACTCGGTCCTCAGTCGAGAAGCCTGCCCGATTTGGCCCAGTTGCCGCGGTCGACCTCGTCAATGGTGATGTAAGTGGCCTCCGGCGGCTTGCCCGCCACCTCCTGCATCACGCGCGTGATGCCCGCCACGATCCTCTCCTTCTGTTCCCGGGTCAGCGCGCCCGCCACGCGCACATTGATGTACGGCATTTATGGACCCTCCCTGTGCATCGTCGCTTCGCGCTGCAACGCCTGTTCCAGGCGCTCGGCGCGTGCATTGTCGCCCAGTTTGCGCAGCGCGGCAACGATGCGCCTGCGGACGTCGACATCCGGGTCCAGGGCGGCGCTCTTCTGATAGGCGATCAGGGCCGCGTCGTATTTCCCGGCCTGGATCAGGATATCGCCATGGATCATCCAGCAGGAGGCGATGTCCGGCAACAGGGCGACCGCGCGGGTGCTGTGGGTCAGGGCGGCGGCGATCTCGCCGTGTGCCGCGAGAAAACGGGCATAGCGGATGTGCGCGTAGCCGTTCTTGGGGTCGGCATGGATGGCCTGTTCGAAGTCCTGGCGGGCCGCGGCAACGTGGCCGGCCTGGGCGTCCATCTTGGCCAGCAGGTACCAGGGAACAGCCTCGTGCTGGAAATGCCCGGCGGCATCCTGCAGCAGTTGCCGGGCCCTGTCGGGCTCCTTGGCTTCGGCATAGAGCACGCTCAGGTTGACGACGGTGGGCAGATGCCACCCGTGCCGCATGTTTTCCTCGTACAGCTTGCGCGCCTCGTCGTCATGGCCGATGCGGGTCAGCAGTACGGCCAGGTTGTAGCGCGCATCCAGGTTGCCCGGCCGGGCCGCGAGCTCGCTTTCCAGTGCGCGTCTGGCCTCGGTTTCCTGCCCCGCCGCGTAGTAGCGCTGGGCGGCGGCGAAGGGCGTTGGCGGTTTGCTCGCGGCGCAGCCGCCGAGCAGGCCCAGGATCAGCAGCAGGCTCAGGCTAGTGCGCAGGGGTCACTCCCATCTGGCCCGTGGTCAGCAGCATCTCCTCCATCTGCTCCTGTTTCGCCCGCGGGCTCGGCGGCACCTCCGGCTGCTTGTTGATCAGTTTCCACGGATTGCGGCGCAGATCGTCGGACAGTGCCTCCAGGTTCTCGGATGACTTGCGCAGTTCGAACAGCAGCCGGTACAGATTCTCGCGGTTGTCGACCAGGATGGCATCGGCGTGATCCACGGTGGTCTTGCCTGCTGTGAAGAATTTCTGGCCGGACTGGATCGCCGCCGGCAATTGCTTCGCGGCCTCGTTCAACTGGTGGATCGATGCCGGCAGATCCTTGCTCAGGTCCGCACTGACCCGGCTCAGATTGTGAATGGTGTCGTGCAGGTCCTGGCGGTTTTCATGCACCATCTGCGCGATCTCGCCGATGGTTTCGTTCGTTTTCCTGATCAGGGCGCGCAGCGAGTCCTGGCCTTCGCCGTTGGCGAGCATCTGTTTCAGGGCGTCGCTGATGGTGCGGATATCGCCGATGACGCTGCCCATCTGGGTGATCAGGGTGTTGATGTCCCCGCCCGGTTCCGAGGGGATGCGTGCCCCGTCCGGCAGCCATTGCGTGTCCCCGGGGGTGGCGTGCAGGGCCAGGTATTTCTCGCCGACCATGCCGCGGCTGACGATCGAGGCCTTCGTGGATGCGGGCAGCCGGATGCCGGGCAGCAGGGCGATGCGCACCAGGGCGCGGCCCCCCTCGAGCCTGATCTCCTGGATGGTGCCGACCTTGACGCCGGCCATGCGCACATCCGACTGGGGATCAAGGCCCATCAGGTCGTTGAATTCGGCTTCGACGATGTTGTGCTGCTGCTTGAACCATACGAAGCCGCCGATGCGGCTGGTGATCAGGCCCAGCAGGATCAGCGCCACCAGGACGAAGGCCCCGAGACGTGCCTGAGCGTTCAAGTGCGTACCCCCTCGTTCATGTCCCCGTCCCGTTGCGTTCGCTGACGTTGATGGGTCCCTCGGCCCGACCCTCGATGAACTGCCGGACCACCGGATCCTGATCGGATTCTAGCTTGTTTGCCGGCAATTGCCGATGGATGCGCGCGTGGGCCAGCATGGTGATGGTGTCGCTGATCATCTTGGCGCTCTTCATGTCGTGCGTGATGGTGACGATGGTGGAATCGAAGTCGCGGTGCAGGCGCACGATCAGGCGGTTGATGACATCCGACATGATCGGGTCCAGCCCCGTCGTCGGCTCGTCGAAGAACACGATGTCGGGCTTGTGGCAGATCGCCCGGGCCAGGCCCACGCGCTTGGCCATGCCGCCGGACAGCTCGGCCGGCATCTTCTCCTCGATGCCCGGCAGGTCGACCCACTCCAGCACCTCGGAGGCACGGCTGCGCGCCGCCTCGCGGGATTCGCCGTGGTGCAGCAGGGCGAAGGCCACGTTCTCCCACACCGGCAGCGAATCGAACAGGGCGGAGCCCTGGAACAGCATGCCGACCCGGCGCATGCGCTTGAGCTGTTCGTATTCGTCGAGGCCCAGCCAGTTCTCGCCGTCGACGAGCACCTCCCCGGCATCCGGTTTCATCAGGCCGAGGATGCACTTGATCAGCACGCTCTTGCCGCTGCCGGACATGCCGATCACGGTCATCGATTCCCCGGGCATGACGTCGAGGTCGATGCCGTCGAGCACCACCTTGTCGCCGAAGCGCTTGCACAGGCCGCGGATGCGGATGCGGGGCTGCTGGGCTTCGCTCATCCGAACATCCAGGCGGTCAGGAAGTAGTCGGAAACCAGGATGCTCATGCTGGCGATGACCACGGCGCGCGTCGTGGCCCGGCCGACGCCGGCCGCCCCGCCCCGGCAGTAGAAGCCCTCGGTACAGCCGATCAGCCCGATCAGCATGCCGAAGAAGCCCGCCTTGACGAGCCCGGAGTAGAAATCGTTCAGCTGCAGGTACAGGGTCGTCTTGTCGATATAGACGCTCGGATTCTGGTGCAGCATGCCGACGCTGATCACATAGCCGCCGGTGATGCCGATCATGTCGGCCACGATGACCAGCAGCGGCAGCATCAGCGTGGCCGCGAGCAGGCGCGGCAGGATCAGGTAGCGCACCGGGTCGGTGGACAGCGTCCACAAGGCGTCGATCTGCTCGGACACGCGCATGGTGCCGAGCTCGGCGGCGAACGAGGCGCCGACCCGGCCGGACACCATCAGCCCCACCAGCACCGGTCCCAGTTCGCGCAGCATCGACAGCGACACCACGACGGCGACCATGCTTTCGGCGCCGAAGCGGTGGAAGGCGATATAGGATTGCAGGGCCAGCACCATGCCCGTGAACAGGGCGGTCAGGAGCACCACGGGCAGCGATTGCACGCCGACCATCTCCGCCTGCTGCACGATCAGCCTCCAGTACAAGGGGCGGCTGCCCAGGCGCTTGAGGGTGCGGCCGAGGAAGCTCGCGTACAGCCCCAGGTGGGCGAGGATCTCCTCGATCCAGGCGCCGAATCCCTGCAGCCAGCTCAAGGGTGCGCCTTCCTGGCCACCCTGTGCCCGACGCCGGTGAACAGGGTGTAGGCGATGGTGTCCAGGCTTGCGGCCACCTCGTTGGCAAGCAGGGCCTCACCCCAGAACTCGACGGCATCGCCGGGCCGGATCGACGGGGCGTTGCGGGCATCGAGGATGACGTAGTCCATGCAGACCCGCCCGACGATGGGCAAGCGGGCATCCCCGTGGATGCCGGCGCCCCGGTTCGACAGCCCGCGGGGCAGGCCGTCGGCGTAACCGAGGCAGACGACGGCCACCGGCATGGTCTCAGGGGCCGTGAAACTGGCGCCGTAGGACACGGAACGGCCCTCGGGGATCTCGCGCACCTGCATCACCTGGCCGGTCAGGCGCATCACGGGCCTCAGGCCCATCGGCCAGCCCGGGATGGGCTCGGCGCCGTACAGGGCGATGCCGGGGCGCACCAGATCAGCGGCCATGTCCGGGCGGATCTGCATGCCGGCGCTGTTCAGCAGCGAGCCCCGGGTCCCCTCGGGGAACTCCCGCAGCATGGTGAGGAACTGGTCTGCCTGCATGGCGTTCAGCGGGTGTTCCGGTTCGTCGGCGCAGGCCAGGTGCGACAGGATGCCCTCGACCCGCATGCCGTGGCGACGGCAGGCCTCGGCGAGCCCGGCGGGCGCGTGGCTGCCGAGCCTGCCCATGCCGGTGTCCACCTTGATCCAGACGCGGTCGGCGAAGCCGGCCTGCTGCAGGTATCCGGCCTGGGCCGGTTCGGCGATCACCGGGATCAGGGCGTTCTCGGTGGCGAGCTTCGCATCCTCGGCATCGAAGATGCCCGAAAGCGGATAGATGGCGGCTTCGGCCCCGGGCGGCAGCAGGGCGCGCAGGCGGGCACCCTCGGTGGCATCGGTGACGCCGAAATGCCGGCAGCCGGCCGCGAATAGCGCCGGGGCGACGAGGTCGAGCCCGTGGCCGTAGGCATCGGCCTTGACGATGGCCATGACGGAGGCCTTTCCGGCACGTTCATCCAGCAGCCGGTAGTTGTGGCGCAGGTTGTCCAGATCGATGTGGGCAATGGCGGGCCGGCTCATGAACGGAGTTTCGCCGCCGGGCGTCTAATCGTCAAAGCCCCGTGCGGATGTGTGGTTCTCGAAGCGGGTGTATTTGTTGATGAAGGTCAGCCTGACATTGCCGATCGGGCCGTTTCGCTGCTTGGCGATGATGATCTCGGCCAGTCCCTCGTTCTCCGGCTTCTTGTTGTAGACCTCGTCGCGGTAGATGAACATGATGACGTCGGCATCCTGCTCGATGGCCCCGGATTCGCGCAGGTCGGACATCATCGGGCGCTTGTCCGCCCGGGATTCCAGCGAACGGTTCAGCTGCGACAGGGCGATCACTGGCACATCCAGCTCCTTGGCCAGTGCCTTCAGCCCGCGCGTGATCTCGCTGATCTCCTGTTCGCGCCGCTCGGCATCGGCGCGCCCGCTCATCAGCTGCAGGTAGTCGATGACGACGAGATCCAGCGCCTTGGCCTCGCGCTTCAGCCGCCGGCATTTGGAGCGGACCTCCATCACCGAGATGGCGGGGGTGTCGTCGACGAACACCGCGGACTCGGCCAGGGCGCCGCTGGCCGAGGCGAGCTTGCGCCAGTCCTCGGCCGAGAAGCGGCCGGTGCGCAGATGTTTCATATCCACGCGCGCCTCGCTGGCCAGCATGCGCTGGGCGATCTGCTGCGAGGACATCTCCAGCGAGAAGGCGGCGACGACGTGGGGGTGATCCGAGCGGATCGCCGCATTCTGGGCCAGGTTCATGGCGAAGGCGGTTTTGCCCATGCTCGGGCGGCCGGCGATGATCACGAGATCGCCGCGCTGCATGCCGCTGGTCAACTCATCCAGTCTCTCGAAGCCCGTCGGCACGCCCGTGACAAGCTTCTTCTGCTCGTAGCGGGCCTGCAGCTCGTGGTAGGCCTCGAGCATCAGCTTGTCCATCTTGCTGAAGGTCGGGCGCGAGCGGTTGAAGTTCTCGGCCACGGCCAGCACGTGCTTCTCGGCGGAATCCAGATGCTCGTTGACCTCGCGCTGGACATCCTCGTAGACGTCCTGCGAGATGCGTCCGCACACGGACAACAGCTGCCTGAGCGCGGCGCGCTCGCGCACGATCTCGGCGTAATGGCGCACGTTGGCGGCGGTGGGGATGGCGGTGACCAGCTCGGCTAGGTAGGCCTCGCCGCCGCAGGCATCCAGATCGCCGCTGCGCTCCAGATGGTCCTTGACCGTCAGGGCGTCGACCGGCTGGTGCCGGGCCGACAGGTTCAGGATGGCCGCGAAGATGCGGGCGTTGGCCTCAACGTAGAAATGCTCGGAAAGCAGGGTGCCCTCGAGGCGTTCGAGCGCCTCGGGGTCGAGCATGATCCCCCCCAGCACCGCACGCTCCGCATCGTATGCGTGGGGCGGGACGCGCTCCCTGAGCGTGTCGGTGCGAAGGGGGGAGATATTGGGGTTCAATCGTGCTCGGCTTCGACCTGGATCGACAGCTCGACCGTGACATCCGGGTGCAGGCGCACGCGGAAGGCATGATTGCCGACGGTCTTGATCGCCTCATCGACCAGCACCTGGCGGGTGGTCACCGGGCAGTCATGCGCCTCGAGCAGCTCGGCGATCTCGTGCGGGGACACCGAACCGTACAGGTGCTGGCCGTCGGATGCGGAGCGGGCCACGGTCAGGGTCAGTCCGCGCATCTTGTCGGCCAGGGCCTGGGCCTTCTGCAGTTCGTCCTGCTGCTTGCCTTCCAGCTCCTTGCGGCGGCGCTCGAAGACCTTGCGGTTGGCATCGGTGGCCATCACGGCCTTGCCCTGCGGCAGCAGAAAATTGCGGCCGTAACCCGGGCGAACCTTGACCTCGTCGCCGACATTGCCGAGCCGGGAGATTCGTTCCAACAGAATCAGTTGCATCATCATCCTCCATCTGCCGACGTCATGTGTCGGCGGTAATCAAACCAGACATCCATCAGGCCGAGCAACACGAACGGGATCGCCAGCACCGACCACATCGCCAGCAGCATGTACATGATAACAATCATCCATGGCTGCTGCCTCCATTTCAACCAGCTGTGCGCCACAGCCACGCCCTGCAATCCCAGCATCCCGGAGCCCAGGATGGCCACGGCAACGGCCGTGTACTGGATGTTGCCGCCCGCCACGTTGGCCACGGCAACGGCCAGGATAAACACATACGCGACTCCGCGGCCGAAGCGGATGTCCAGCACCGGGGCGTGGTCGCCGCGGAAGAATCCGTAACGGCGGGCCAGTGACCGTGCCAGCAGGATATTCCCCCACCAGATCAGCCACAAGCCGAGCGCCAGCGATCCCGGCAGGATCCACACCGAGGTGCGGCGGAATTCCGCCAGCGCCGTCAGCGCATCCGGTGCCTGGGCAGGCAGCTGGGCCTTGGCGCTGTCGAACACCGGCGCCAGCAGGTGGTCGATGTAGCCGCGCATGTCCATATGCGCGGCGCTGGCCCCCGCCAGCAGGCCGACCAGCACCGCCAGCGACAGGCCGATCGCCAGGTTCCGCCCGCTGCGCACCAGCCCATTCGGGCGCTGCAGGCTCGTCGCCGCCACGGTCGGCAACGCGCCGTACATCAGCAGCATCGCCAGGCCGGGTACCAGCTGCATCCCGGCCGCCGCGCCGACGCCCACCGCCGCGAGGGCGGCCACCTGCAGGGCGTAGCCCGCACCGCCGCCCATGGCGATCAGGGCGAACAGCCCGGGTGTGAGCAGATGGATGCCGATCGCCATCACCGCCACGATCCATGCCAGCAGCGGCATGTCCCGCAGCAGCACGGGAAGCCACCAGGCCATCGAAAACATCAGGACCGCCAGTACCGCGCAGGGGATGCGGTGGGTCAGGATATATTCGGCGGCCGGATGCATCCGGGGCGCCAGGGTCGGGTCCATGCGCTTGCGCCTAACCCCTAGAGCCGGTTCAGTCGCGGTGCTGTGTCGTGAATGGCAGCAGCGCCAGAACCCGGGCGCGCTTGACGGCCGTCGTCAGGGCCCGCTGATGCCGCGCACAGGTGCCGGTCACGCGGGCCGGCACGATCTTGTAACGCTCGGTCACATAATGCCGCAGC
>DATLWN010000269.1:0-4183 GCA_035576305.1 Mariprofundaceae bacterium | reverse complement strand
CCCCGCCTGCCGCAACGAGATCACCATCAACCTCGAAAAGAAAAACGATCTGCCCCAGTGGCAGTACTGCCCCGCCTGCTCGGATTCGCTGGAACTGGCCGCCCTGCCCGGGGAGGCGGCACGGGAAGCCCCGCAGGGGTGATCTAGCCTTCCGGCTCGGCTTCAGGCAGAATGCCTTCTTGTTCGTGCGTGCCATCCGCGTGCGTGCGGGCATCAGGAGGAAACCATGTTCGGCTTAGGATTCGGGGAACTGATCGTCATTCTGTTGATTGTGCTCGTGCTGTTCGGCGCCAAGCGCCTGCCGGAGCTGGGAGACGGTCTCGGGCGCTTCGTTCGCGGCCTGCGCACCGGCTTGCAGGAAGACGCCTCGAACAAATCCCTGGACAACGAAAAGAAGACCTGAAGCACGACAACCTTCCCACCACATAAACGACCATGGAGCTTTTCGGCATCGGATGGACGGAGATGCTCGTCATCGGGATTGTGGCCCTGATCGTGGTCGGGCCGGACCGCTTGCCGGTCGTGGCGCGCAGCATCGGTCGTATCATCGGCTACCTGTCCCAGCAGTGGCGCAACATCCAGCAGCAGGTCCGCGAACCCATCGAGGGCGAGGTGACGAGCCTCAGGGACAGCATCCAGGACGTCAAAAACGAGGTCAGCGGCATCGCCACCCCCAAGAAGCCTGAGGAACGGGAGTCGAAACCGCATTGATCCCGCATCTGATTGAGCTGCGCAGGCGCCTGCTGCGTTATCTGCTGATCCTCTTCCTTGCCTTCGGCCTATGCACCTGGCAGTCCGACCTGCTGTTCTCCGTGCTGTCGGCCCCCCTCGTCCATGCCCTGGGCCCGCACCCGATGATGGTGTTCACCGCCCCGCACGAGGCATTCGTCACCTACCTGCGCGTCGGTATCTTTTTCTCCTTCTTCCTGACATTCCCATGGCTGCTGACGGAATTGTGGGGCTTCATCGTGCCCGGGCTGTACGAACACGAACGCCGGGTGTTCACGCCCCTGCTGCTGATCGGAGGCCTGCTGTTCTACACCGGGGGCATGTTCGCCTATTTCGGTGTTTTCCCCTTTGCCTTCAAGTTCTTCTTCAGCTTCGCCACGGGCGACATCACGGCCCTGCCGTCGCTGAAGGAGTCCCTGACCCTGTTCATGCGCATGCTGTTCGCATTCGGGGTCGCATTCGAATTGCCGATGGTGCTGCTGCTGCTGATGCGCTTCGGCGTCATGACACCCGAGAAGCTGAGCGCGAACCGCGGCTATGTGGTCCTGATCATCTTCATCGCCGGTGCCATCCTGACGCCGCCCGATGTATTGACGCAGCTGATGCTGTCGCTGCCGATGTGGCTGCTGTTCGAGCTGACGCTGATCGGCAACCGTTTTCTCGACCGCTGGATGAAAAAGGAGACCGTGGCGGACGATATCGAGACCCCTGCCAACCCGGGCTCCCCCTCGTAGGCTTGCCTAGCGGAATACCCGCCTGAGCAATGCCGTGGTCCGCTCGGCGGGGTGGTGCCGGATGTCCGCCTCCTCGCTGGCCAGCATCGAAAACATGGCCTTCAGCGCCTGGCGGGTCACATAGTCATCGAGATTGTCCTTCAGGCGTTCGCCGATCAGCGGAATCGATGCATAACGTGCGGAGAATGCGCGGTAGCTCCTGACGGCCCCCGAACGTTCCAGTTCACGGTGCACCAGCGGCGTGAAGGCATGCACGAGCTGTGCCGTGGTCTTCTGCTCGAAATAGCGGGTGGCGGCATCGTCCGGCCCCTGCAGGATGCGGCGGGCGTCCGCGAAGCTGATCGAGGCGATAGCGTCGCGGAAGATCGGTCGCGCCACCGGCACCGCCGTCTCGGCGGCGCGGTTGATCCGCTTGTGCAGATCCTCGGCATAGCGGTCGAGCCCGACACGGTGCAACAGGGCCGCCGGCTTCTGCAGATTGTCCGGCAACGGAATCTCGACACCCGGCCGTCTCCAGAAACCGTTGACACGCCCCAGATCGGAAACGGCCCGGCGAACCCCTTTCGCCAGCGCCTGCCTGAGCCCCGCCGCCATCTCGCGCTCGGACAGGGTGGCCTGCTCGGCATGCCCCGTTCCCTGCCGGATGGTGGACAGCACGTGATCCATCCAGTCGGCGGCCGAGGCGGTGCCGGAACACGGAACGGTGGCGATCAGGGCGATGGCGAGCGCACGCAGGCGCATATCAGTAGCTCTTGCGGAACTCCGTGGCGTGGCATTTCGGACAGGGAGGGATCCTGCCTGTCTTCTTGAAATGCATCTCGTGCCCGCAGGCCACGCAGGTCAGCGTGCCGGCGCTGGTGATCTCCCCGGAGCGGTAATCGAGCACCTTGCTCGCCCGGTGCGCCAATGCGGACAGGGCGGAGCCGGCGGATGCCAGCAGCGAGGTCATCGAGGCGAGCGCCCCGGCGCTGAGTCGCGACGGATCGAAGCGGCGGCGCGCCTCATCCCCCAGATTGCGGAACGCATCGGCCGTGAAACCGAGATCACGCTCCATGAATGCCTTCAGCCTCTGTCCCTGCGCCTCGGAAAACTTGCCCGCAGCGGTCAGCTGTACCCGCGCCTTTTCCAGCGCTTCCCGTGCAAACTCGGCGCTACGCTCGGCACCGCTCTCGAACAGTTCCTTGAAACGGGCGGCCAGCAGATCGTACTGGTCCGCCTCCTCGTGTTCGCCCGAACCGGGCGTCTTCTTGTTGTCGTTCTTGTCGCTCATGTGATCGATTATAGCATCTCCGAACCGGCTGGTGGAAAGCTTCGTCGCCCCCTGCATCAGGCGCTCGAAATCATAGGTCACCGTCTTGGCGGCGATGGCGCCGTTGATGCCCCTGAGGATCAGGTCGGCGGCCTCGGTCCAGCCCATGTAACGCAGCATCATCTCGCCCGACAGGATCACCGAGCACGGATTGACCATGTCCTTGTCGGCGTATTTCGGGGCCGTGCCGTGCGTGGCCTCGAAGATCGCGTGGCCGGACATGTAATTGATGTTGGCCCCCGGGGCGATGCCGATGCCGCCGACCTGGGCGGCCAGTGCATCGGAGATGTAGTCGCCGTTCAGGTTCAGCGTGGCGATGACGTCGAATTCCTGCGGCCGGGTCAATACCTGCTGCAGGGCGATATCGGCGATGGCATCCTTGATGACGATGCCGTTCGGCAGCTTGCACCACGGCCCGCCGTCGATCTCCACGGCGCCGAACTCACGCTTGGCCAGCTCGTAGCCCCAGTTGCGGAAGGCGCCCTCCGTGAACTTCATGATGTTGCCCTTGTGCACCAGGGTCACGGACTTGCGTCCGTTGTCGATGGCGTACTGGATGGCGGCGCGCACCAGGCGCTCGGTGCCCTCGCGCGACACCGGCTTGATGCCGATGCCGCTGGACTCCGGGAAGCGGATCTTCTTCACGCCCATCTGCTTCTGCAGATAGCCGATCAGCTTCTTGACCTCGGGCGTGCCCTCGGCCCATTCGATGCCGGCATAGATGTCCTCCGAGTTCTCGCGGAAGATCACCATGTCCACGTGCTCCGGATGCTTGACCGGGCTGGGAACCCCGTCGAAATACTTCACGGGCCTGAGGCAGACATAGAGATCGAGCTCCTGGCGCAGGGCCACGTTCAGCGAGCGGATGCCGCCGCCGATCGGCGTGGTCAGCGGCCCCTTCAGGCCGATCAGGTATTGGCGGAACGCCTCCAGGGTCTCGGCCGGCAGCCAGGCCTCATCGCTCTGGCCGTACATGTTCCAGGCCTTCTCCCCGGCATAGACCTCCATCCACGCGATCCGGCGGCCACCCTGGTAGGCGTGCTCCACCGCCGCATCCAGCACGCGCTTGGCGGCACGCCAGATATCGCGGCCGGTGCCATCGCCCTCGATGAACGCGACGATCGGCTGGTCGGGGACGATCAGGTGGCCGTCCTCCCCCATCCGGATCTTCTCACCGGTTTTGGGCGCTTCGATTTTATCGAATTTCATGGTGACTCCCGGAACGAATTCGGATTTGAATGCTTACTGGCTGGGGGACTGGGCCGCGCGTTGGGCCTTGCGCTTGGCCTCGATCGCCTTGCGGCGGGCAAGCTCGTACTGTTGACGATCGATGGCATCGGCTGCCTGCTGCAGAGCGTCTTCGGCACTCTTCAACTCCCGCTTGGCGTCCGGCTGGTCGGGGTGCATCTGC
>DATLWN010000268.1:0-9882 GCA_035576305.1 Mariprofundaceae bacterium | reverse complement strand
ACAGCTCGATCTCTTCCTCGGCGGTCAGCAGGTCATAGCGGGATATCTCCCGCATGTACATGGTCATGGGCTCAAGACTGCGCTGTTTACTCATGCCGACGGCACCTCACCACCATACGGAATGCAAGGGTATAGCAATCTAGCGCCTTGGCAAGTAAGCCAAGGGATTCACCGGCGTCGGGCCGCGGCGCACCTCGAAATGCAGGTGCGGGCCGGTCGCACGCCCCGTTTCCCCGACCCGGGCGATGATCTCGCCCCGTTTCACCCTGTCGCCGCGGGCGACCAGGTTGCGCTGGTTGTGCGCATAGGCGGTGAACAGATCGCCGGCATGGCGGATGATGATCAGCCTGCCGTAGCCGGCCATGCGGTTGTCAGAATAGACGACCTCGCCGTCGGCGGCGGCCCGCACCGGCGTGCCCTGGGGGGCGGCGATGTCGATGCCGTCATGCATGCGATGCCCCTGGTTGCCGAAATCGCTGGTGATCTTGCCCGTGACCGGCCAGATCAGCTGCATATGGGCGTAGCCCAGGTCCGGCGGGGACACGTCGACATGAGAAGGGGCTGCTCGCGCGCGCGACCGGGATGCCACCCTCTCGCTCGGGGTCGGGATGGACTCCGAGGGTGGGGCCATGCGCGTCAGGAACAGCTCCTGGCCGACGTAGATCGTATACGGATAGGGGATGCGGTTGCGCCGGGCCAGCAGCTTGTAATCGATGCCGAAGCGCTTGGCGATGCTGTACATGGTATCGCCGGGACGCACGCTGTAGACGGCATAGGCATCCCCGGAGCGGACGGCGGGGCGCGTCTCGCGATGGCCATACGGTGCCGGCGTGTAGTAGCAGCCGCCCGTCACGAGCACGGCCGCCACCAGCAGGATCCTCAGTGTCAAAGCCATATCGCCACACAACCACCCGTGACCCGCAACGCCACCCACGCCGGCGCGCCGTTCCACGGCGGAAAAGGCGGTCCTGGCGTGACGGAGGCGTTGGTGATGGGCTCCAAAGGTATCGGCGGGAATCCTGCGATCAATACCGCATCGCTCCCCGTGCCCCGGCGGAACGGCCGCGGCATCCGGCAAGGGCCGCCCGGCCTATCGATCGTTGACCCCGGTCAGCAGGGGCACGAACGAACAGGCATCGAAGCGTTCGCGCACCATCTCGGTACCGTGCTTGCGCAGGCGCAGCAGGGTGTAGTCGCCCCCCTGGCCGACGGGCATCACGAGCACGCCGCCGTCGATGAGCTGATCCACCCAGGCCTGCTGCAGGGCCCCGCCGGCCGCGATCAGCACCGCATCGAACGGGGCGTATTCCTCCCAGCCCAGGGTGCCGTCGGCGCACTTGAGCATCACGTTGGCATGACGGGCGGCGCGCAGGTTGCGCCGGGCCCGCTCGAGCAGGCTGGCGATGCGCTCGATGCTGTAGACCCGCCGGCACAGGCGGGACAGCACCGCCGTCTGGTAACCGCAACCGGTGCCGATCTCCAGCACCCGCTCGTGGCCGCGCAGCTCCAGCAGCTGGCTCATCTTGGCCACCATGTAGGGCTGGGAGATGGTCTGGCCCTCCCCGATCGGCAGCGATGAATCCTGGTAGGCATGGGCCGAAAGGGCCGGATCGACGAACAGATGGCGCGGCACGGTGGCCATCGCCTCCAGCACCCGCGGATCGGTGATACCCCGCGGCACGAGTTGTTCGGCCACCATCCGCTTGCGCGGACGCTCATACGAAAGGCCCGTCTGCCGGTCGCTCATGTCGAACAGCCGACGGGCCTGCAAAGCTGGTCGGGACGAGAGGATTTGAACCTCCGACCACCAGTCCCCCAGACTGGTGCGCTACCAGGCTGCGCTACGTCCCGCTGCATCCCCAATGTTCACAAAATGGAATCAGTTTGTCAGCAAATCAGCAACCAGAGCCAGCTCCTGGCGGATGGACTTCAGGGTTTGCTGCACGTCCTGCTGCTCCACCACCTCGCCCATGTCGCCCTCGAGCAGGCGCTTCTTGGCTCCGCGGATCGTGAAGTTCATATCGTACAGCAGATGCTTGATCTGAAGGACCGTATACACGTCGCGCTGGCGGTAGAACCGCCGGTTGCCGCTCTTCTTGACCGGCTTCAGATGCTTGAACTCGGTCTCCCAGTAGCGCAGGACATGCGGCTCCACGCCGCAGATCTCGCTGACCTCGCGGATGGAAAAGAACAGCTTGTCCGGAAGCTCCGGAACCTCGACCCCCGCCAGGGCCAGCTGCTGGGCCGGATGGCTCATTCAGGGTCCCCGCTCATCTTCATCTTCATCAGATGGCTGGCCCGGAAGGTCACCACGCGCCGGGGCGTGATCGTGATCTCCTCGCCGGTCTTGGGGTTGCGGCCGCGACGGGCCCGCTTGGCACGGACCATGAAGTGCCCGAATCCGGATATCTTCACATCCTCTCCCTGTTCCAGGGAGTGACGGACCGTGTCGAGAACGGCATCAACGATCTGTGCGGACTCCTTTTTGGAGAGCCCGACACGCTCATGCACAATCCTTGCAATCTCAGCCTTCGTCACACCCATCCCTTTTGAAAACAACCCATTACGGCAATAAATTCAACAGGAAGTATAGAGTCTAACAAAACTTCTTGATTCGTCAAAGTTTTTGCTGCCTCGTTACTCGAGGATACCGCCCTTCAGACGCACCATGCGGTCCGAGGCCGAGGCCAGGGACAGGCTGTGCGTCACCATCACCACCGATGCCCCCTGTTCGGCGCACAGTTCGCGCATGGCCGCGAACACCTCCTGGGCCGTCGCCTCATCGAGGTTGCCGGTCGGCTCGTCGGCGAGCAGCAGCCTGGGCTTTCCAACCAGGGCCCGCGCCACGGCCACGCGCTGGGCCTCGCCGCCGGAAAGCCTGGCCGGCACATGGGATGCGCGCGCCTCCAGATGCATGCGCGACAGCAGCGCGTGTGCCCTGGCCCTGGCGTCATCCTGGGCCAGCCCGCGCACCTGCAGCGGCAGCATCACGTTCTCCAGGGCGGTCAGTTCCGGGATCAGGTGGTGGGCCTGGTAGACGAAGCCGATGCGCTCATTGCGCACGCGCGCCTGGGCCCGGGCGGAAAGCCCGAAGATGGACTGGCCCTCGAACAGCACCTCGCCGCCGTCGGCCGGCTCCAGCGTACCGAGGATCTGCAGCAGCGTGCTCTTGCCGGAGCCGGATTCCCCGACCACGGCCACGAACTCCCTGGCCGCGACCTCGAGGCACACGCCGCGCAGCACGTCGATGTGCCCGGACGGCGCATCAAACCCCTTCTGCAGGTTGTCGACCTGGAGGATATGCATGGAGGGACCCGCGTCAGCCGGGCTTGCGGTTCATCAGGGTACGGATGGTGTCCTGAACGCGTTGCTTCTGGTAGGCCTCGACGATCTTGCGCACGGACGGGAACTTGCCGACGATGTCGTTGAAATCCTTGCGGTTCAGCTCCATCAGCTCCAGATCACTGGCCGCCACCACCGTGGCGGTGCGGGGCTTGGACGTCAGCAGAGCCACCTCGCCGAAAAACTCCCCGTCGCGCATCGTGCCCAGCTCCACCTGCTGCCCGCCCCCATTCATGCCCTGGGTCGTCACCGTCACCGAGCCGGAACGGATCAGGTAGAAGCTGTCGCCGCTCTCCCCCTCCTTGACGACGACCTCGCCGGCCTTGAAGGTCTTCAGGTGGAAGCGGCTGGCCAGCGCCATGCGCGCATCCGGGGGCACGCCCTCGAACACCGGGGTGATCGCCAGCACGCGCGCCAGGATGCGCCGGCGGTAGAAATCCTCGACCGTGGCCTGGATGCTCGGATACTTGGCGACCCAGCCGTCGAAGGTATGGCGGCTGATCATCAGCAGGCTGCAATCGGTCTCGGCGATGGCCGCCTCCTGGTGCTGGGTACGGGACATGAAGGCGTACTCGCCGAAGAAATCGCCCTCGGCGAGATGGGAATACACCTTGCGCTTGCCGGAGGTGTTCTTGGTTTCCAGGCGGATGCTGCCCATGCCGATCAGATACAGGTAGTTGCCGTTATCCCCCTCCCGGTACACGACGCTATCGGCCGGCACATGCTGCAGCTGCAGCGAATCCATGAAGGCCTCGAGCTCGTCGCCGGAAAGGCCCGACAGCAGCGGCGTGCGCTCGAAGCTGAGCTTGGCGCGGTCGCGGCTGGTGATATCCGCCGCCTTATGCTGGACATCGGAGGTCGTCATCGTGGTGATCGCCCATTCCTCGCCCCGCTCGTTGGACAACTCCTTCAGGCGGTCCTTGATCTGGGTCTTGGTCGGATCCAGGCGCAGGATGATCTTGTTGATGGCGATGGCCTGCACCACGAAGCCCTGCTCGGCATAGCTGCTGGCGATGACCACATAGTCGCGGATGGCACCGGTGGTATCGCCGGTCTTCTCCTTGAGCTCGGCCAGCTTCACATGCACGCGCAGATCGGACGGATCGGCCTGGTGCAGCTCGACATAGTATTCCAGCGCCTTCTTGTACTTGCCTTCAAGAAGCGCCATCTTGGCCTTGCTGCGGAGCTGTGCGACTGACATAGACCTCTACTCGTAACGCAGGGCATCGGCCGGCGGAACACTGGCCGCACGCCATGCGGGATAGAACGTGGCACCGATCGCCATCACCAGGCTCCCCAGCACCACGATGGAAACCGAGACGGGGTCAATGATCGACGGCACATGATCGATATAATAGACATCGGCCGGCAGGATTGTCACTCCCGTGACACGTTCGAACCACGCCAGCATGTCGCCCAGTTTCCAGGCCAGCAGCAGGCCGAAAACCATGCCGGCCAGCGTGCCGAGGCCTCCCAGCAGCATGCCCATCATCAGGAAGATGCGCATCACCGAGGCATGGGTCGCACCGACGGTCTTCAGGATGGCGATCTCCTTGCGCCGCTCCATCACCACCATCACCAGGGAGGCCACCATGTTGAACACGGCCACGAGCACGATCAGCGACAGGATGATACCCATCACCACGCGCTCCATGTTCAGGGCGCGGAAGAACGAACGGTGCCGGTGCTGCCAGTCGGTGACCCAGGCCCCGTCGGGCATGACCGTGCGCGCGATCTGCGCCACCTCGGCCGCCTTATCGCGATCGTGCAGGAACACCTCGATGCCGGTGATGCGGTCGCCCATGCGGTTCAGAAGCTGCACGGCCTGCATCGTCGTCAGGATCAGGCCCACGTCGTATTCGTAGAAGCCGGAATCGAAGATCCCCACCACGGTGAAGGCCCGCATGCGCGGCGCCGCCCCGCCCGGACCGATCCCCGGCGTCGGCGTGATCAGGCGGATCTGGTCGCCCACCGACACGCCCAGCATGCGCGCCAGGTCCTTGCCGATCACCACCTCGAACGGGGATGCATCCCCGCCCAGGAACCGGCCCTTGACGATATGCTTGGCCAGGCGACTCTCGCGCTGGGCCTGCACGCCCTTGAGCATGGCGCCGGTGGCGCGGGTGCCGAAGGAGACCAGCACCTGGGTAGAGACATAGGGCGCGGCCACCGCCACGCCGGGCAGGGACTCGGCGCGTTTGAGCCAGTCCTGCCAGCCCTCGATCGTATCGCCCTGACCCTGGATATCCACGTGCGAGGAGAAGCCCAGAATCTTGTCCTTGAGCTCGGCATCGAAGCCGTACATCACGGAGAGCACGATGATCAGCGCCGCCACGCCGATGGCCACGCCGATCGCCGAGCTCCAGCTGATCAGCGATACGAACCGCTCATCCCGCCGCGATCTGAGGTAGCGGCGCGCGAGCATCCATTCGTAACCCTTCAACGCATCCCGCCCGGACCTACAGGAATCTCAGATACAGGTAGACGTGGGCGATGGCGATGGAGATCAGCATCATCACGAACGCATGCCTGGCGAACTGCAGGAAGGAGATCGGATAGCCCGCCCGCTGCGCGAAGCCGGCGACGATCAGGTTCGCCGAGGCCCCGATCAGGGTGCCGTTGCCGCCCAGGCAGGCGCCCAGCGCCAGCGACCACCACAAGGGCTCCAGCGCCGCATGGCCGCCGAAGGTCGGGGCCATGTTCTGGATCAGCGGGATCATCGTCGCCACGAACGGGATGTTGTCGATGAAGGCCGAGGCCAGTGCGGACACCCACAGGATGGCGGAGGCCGTCGCCGTCATGTTGCCGCCGGTCAGCTCCAGGGTCTTGTGGGCCAGCAGCGAGATCACGCCCGTATGCTCGACGCCGGTGACGACGATGAACAGGCCGACGAAGAAGAAGATGGTCGTCCACTCGACCTCGGCCATGATGCCCTCATAGGCATGGTCCTTGTCGGTCAGCGGCTGGCCCCAGGTCTGCAGCAGCAGCAGCACCGCGGCGCCGAACATGGCGATGGTCGCCGGCTCCATGTGCAGGGCATGGGAGATGGTGAAGGCGACGATCACCGCGAACAGCACGGACAGGCTCTTCTTCAACAGCGGCACGTCCTTGATCGCCTCGCGCTCGTCGAACTGCATCACCAGCGCCCTGGCCTCGTCGGTCGCCTTCAGATCCCGGCCAAACAGCCACCAGATGCACACCAGCGACACCAGCAGGATCAGCGGGATGACCGGCGCCAGCTGCACGATGAAATCGGCGAAGCTCAGGTGCGCCTTCGAGCCGATCATGATGTTGGGCGGATCGCCGATCAGCGTCGCCGTGCCGCCGATGTTCGAGGCCAGGATCTGCGCGAACAGGTAGGGATACGGGCGCACGCCCAGCGCATCGGTGATCAGTAGCGTCACCGGCGCGATCAGCAGCACCGTGGTCACGTTGTCCAGGAAGGCGGAGAAGCTGGCGGTGACCACGGCCAGCATGATCAGGATGCCCAGGGGGCTGGCCCCGACCGCCTTGGCCGAACGGATCGCCACATACTGGAACATGCCGGTCTTCTGGCTGATGGCCACGATGACCATCATGCCGGTCAAGAGGCCGATGGTGTTGAAATCGATGCCGGCCACCGCCTGCTGCTGCGTGATCACGCCGCCCAGCACCATGATGCCGGCACCCAGCAGGGACAGCACGGCCCGGTTGAAGCGCTCGACCATGATCATGCCGTAGACCGCGAGCAGGATGGACACGGCGACCCAGGAGGCCGGCAGGCCCAGGATCATGTGCGCGGCGTGCGTGCCGGCCTCAGGCACCGGGCGCCTCGCTCGCGGCCCGCTTCAGGTATGCCAGGATATCCCCGACCGAGATCACGCCGAGCAGCCTCTTCCGGGCATCGGCGACCAGCGCATGCTCGTGTTTTTCGAAGGTGATCAGCGCCGACGCCACGGACAGCAGCGATTCCTCCGGCTTGACCAGCAGGGGCTCGTCATCCACCACCGTCATCACGGATTCGCCGATCAGCACCCCGTACTGACGCCGCAGCAGCCCGAGATCCGGCGCGTAGGTCACGGACTTCAGGTCCCCGGTCGTGATGTAGTTCGGAACGATATGCTCCAGGATCGAGAACAGCGTCACCACGCCCAGCACCACGCCGCCCTCGTCCAGCACCGGCATCATGTGCAATCGGTGCTGCTGCATCCTTTCCAGCGCCACGACCATCGTGTCCGCACCCGAGGCCGTGATGGGATCGCGGGTCATGATCTCCTGTGCCTGCATCGGTCGGCCTAGCCCCGGGACTCCGGACGCATGTGCGGGAACAGCAGCACGTCCCGGATCGAGTGCTGGCCGGCCAGCATCATCACCAGCCGGTCCACGCCGATGCCCACGCCGGCGGTCGGCGGCATGCCGAACTCCAGGGCGCGGATGTAGTCCTCGTCCAGCGGCGGTGCCTCCAGGTCCCCGGCCTGGCGCGCCTGGGCCTGGGCCACGAAGCGCGCCCGCTGGTCGTCCGGGTCGTTGAGCTCGGAGAAGCCGTTGGCCATCTCCTTGCCGCCGATGAACAGCTCGAAGCGGTCGGTCACCTGCGGCTCCTCGGCATTGCGCCGGGCCAGCGGCGATACATCGACCGGGTAATGGGTCACGAACGTCGGCTGCATCAGCTCCGGCTCGACCAGCGCCTCGAACAGCGCCGTCAGGTAATGCCCCGCCTTCCAGGTGATCAGGGGCTTGAAGTCCGGGATCTCCTGCAGGCAGACCGTGGCCAGCAGCGCCTTGTTGCCGGCGTGGCCCACGAGGTCCGGGCGCTTCTCGAACACGGCCTCGTCCAGGCGGATGCGCCTGAACGGCTGCGTCAGGTCGATGGTCACGCCGTTCCATTCGCTTGTCCCGACGCCGATGCCGGCGGCGATCTCGCGGATCAGCGCCTCGGTGGTGTCCATGGCGTCCACGAAATCGGCATGGGCCTGGTAGAACTCGACCATCGAGAACTCGGGGTTGTGCGTGGCGTCCAGGCCCTCGTTGCGGAAGTTGCGGTTCAGCTCGAACACGCGCTCGAAGCCGCCGACGATCAGCCGCTTCAGGTACAGCTCGGGGGCGATGCGCAGGAACAGGTCCATGCCCAGGGCGTTGTGATGGGTGACGAAGGGGCGGGCGGCCGCACCGCCGGGCTGCACCTGCAGCATCGGCGTCTCCACCTCCATGAAGCCCCGCTCCTCGAGCCCGCGGCGCATCAGCGACACGATGGCCGAGCGCAGCCTGAACACCTGCCTGGCGTCGTCGTTGACGATCAGGTCGAGGTAGCGCTGGCGGTAGCGCAGCTCCTTGTCGCTCAGGCCGTGCCATTTCTCGGGCAGGGGCCTCAGGCACTTGGCCAGCTGCTCGATGCGCTCGACCTTGATCGACAGCTCGCCGCTCTTGGTGCGGAACACGGAGCCCTCGGCCCCGACCAGGTCGCCCAGATCCCACTTCTTCGTGGCATCGTAGGCATCCTCGCCGAGCACGGCGCGGTTCAGGAACAGCTGGATGCGCCCCGATGCGTCCTGGATGTGCATGAAGCTGGACTTGCCCATGATGCGGTGGCCGACGATGCGCCCGGCCACGCATGCCCGCGCCGCCAGCTTCTCCAGCGCCTCGGCGTCCTCACCCTCATAGCGGGCCTGCAGCTCGGCCGCGGCAACATCCGGACGCCAGTGGTTGGGATAGGCGAAGCCCTCGGCGCGCATCTGCTCCAGCTTGGCGCGCCGGACAAGGATCTGCTCGCTTTGCTCCGCGGTATCGTCCATGGCGTTCAAGGGCGGGTGGCTTACTTGTGGCGACTGTGCAGTTCGATGCCGCCGAAGAAGAAGTCGATCTCGGTCGCCGCGTTCTCGGGCGAATCGGAGCCGTGCACGGCATTGGCCTCGATCGAGTCGGCGTGGTCGGCACGGATCGTGCCCGGCTCGGCATCCTTGGGATTGGTGGCGCCCATCAGCTGGCGGTTCAGGTTCACGGCGTTGTTGCCCTCGAGCACCATGGCCAGCACCGGGCCGGAGCTCATGTACTGGCAGAGGTCCTTGTAGAACGGGCGCTCCTTGTGCACCGCATAGAAGCGGCCGGCCTGCTCCGCGGACAGGTGCAGCATGCGCGCGGCGATGATGCACAGGCCGTTTTCCTCGAAGCGGCGGACGATGTCGCCGATGACGCTCTTGGCCACCGCATCCGGCTTGATGATCGAGAGAGTGCGTTGTACGCCCATAAAAACTCCTGAAACTGGCAAAAATGGATCATTGCCCGCCATGCGGGCAACGGGGCGGCGACTCTAATCGGGCCTGCCGCGAGTTCAAGCGTTGTGCTTCCTCCTCCTGTGGCCGCGCCAGCCGCTCAGGCGGCAAGGGGCTCGGCCACCTCGATGCTGTGCACCGCCTCGACGATGCCGCCGCCGAGCAGCTCCTCGCCGGCGTAGAACGCGGCCACCTGCCCCGGCGCCGTCGGCTTCTGCGCCACATCGAACACGAGCTCCAGCGTATCATCCCGCCATGCGGCCCGCACCGTGCCGGGCCGAATGGCGGGATG
>DATLWN010000267.1:0-3104 GCA_035576305.1 Mariprofundaceae bacterium | reverse complement strand
CAGCCGGTGCTCTTGACCTGCAGGCCAGGTGCTGCAGCGACGGCGAAGCCGCTGGTGATGTTGCCGCCATGGCTGGTGAACGTGTTGCCAGCCTGCTTGCCGTCATCCTTGTTGTTCAGGTAGTTGGCGCCGACGCGGAAGTTGTCCATGCCGTAGTCGATCATGACCTGGTAGTAGGTCGACTTGATGCCGTTGTTCGCCGAGGTCTTGGTGCCGCGGTAGCCATCGCGGAACTGGCCGGCGATCTCCAGGCCGTCGATCGGGTGGATGCCGATGCGCGAATCGAAGTCCACGGTCTTGCTGGTCGCGCCGTTGCCATAGCCATGGCCGTTGGTCTCGGTGAACCAGTAGTCGACCATGCCGTTGGCCACCTTGCCGTACAGGCCAAGGCCCAGGTCGGAGGACGAGTCGAAGTTCAGCTTGTCGCCCATCGTGTTCTCGATGAAGCGGTAGTGCATCAGGCCTTCCTCATGGTCAATCCACGGGGTGTGCGACTGGCCGATGCGCAGCACGGCCTGATCGCCGGCCAGCTTGCCTTCCAGGTAGGCGTACTTGACGTACACGTTCTGACGATGGCCCAGGGTCGACTCATTGGCCAGGTCGGTGGTGAAACGCATGTTCCAGTCGTTGTTGAAGATGTACTTCACGGTGACGTAGGCGCGGTCGGTGTGCAGGCCGATGGTATCGGTCTTGGCTGCACCGGCACCCGGATCCACGCTCTCCTGGTAGGTGTTCAGGTAGAACAGGCCTTCCATCTTCAGCTTGCTGTCGCCATTCTCAGCCACCGTCACGCCGCCGGCGAAGGCCGGGGCCGCGAAGGCCAGCATCGAAGCCGCAACAGCAGCGGTCTTCATCTTGTTCGCAATCTTACGCATTGATAGAAACCTCCTAAGGTTCGGTTCAAGTTGCGGCGGACGATAGGAGCGGGTTGTGTCATGGATGTGACACCGTTTCGATGTCATCAACCTGTCATGTGGGCTCAGCACCTTGCGCACAGACCATGGAGGTTTTGTGCCTATGAATGCTTTGAGTTTTGAGACGGGCTTCGAGGCGGCGGTGGCCGCCAATCCCCATTACATGCGCTTCCGCTCATTGCCGGTCGGCCAGGAGCTCGACGGCCTGGAGGCGATGCTGCTGTTCTCCTGCTTTGTCGAGCGCCACATACCGGCCGGCACCGAGATCTACGGCGCCGATACCGAATCCGACGGCACCATGTACCTGATCCTGAACGGTTCGGTCGAGGTGGCCGACCGCAATGGCCATATCTACGAATCGCTGCAGGCTGGCGACGTGTTCGGGCTGTTCACCTTCCTGGACAGCAACCGCCTGCATTCGGCGACTATCACGGCCAGCCGGGAGTTGACGGTGCTGACGCTGGAGCGTTCGTATTTCGATCTGGTGATGCTGGAGGATCCGGCCCTGGGCTACCAGCTGCTGCGCTTCATGTTCCGCCTGTTGTCCCGCCAGGCCCTGCGCCTGGAAACCGAGTATGCCGCGATGCACGGCTATGCGACGGCACGGCGGGTCTGAGTATGGCGCCAACCTTGTATTCGCATGCGGGCGGACGCAGCATTCAAGCCATGGAAGGCGAGCGCGCGGAAATCCTGATCGTCGAGGACGACGAGATCATCGCCCGGCTGATGCAGATGCATCTGCGGGCGGCCGGCTGGCGCACGCACCATGTCGAGAACGGCAACGATGCCCTCGATGCGCTGCAGCATGGCGGCTGGAAGCTGGTGGTGCTGGACCGCATGCTGCCGGGCAAGAGCGGCATGCAGGTGCTGCGCTGGCTCCAGCGCCCGGATCAGGACGGGCACATCCCCGTATTGATGGTCACGGCACTGGGCAGCACGGCGGATACGGTGCAGGGGCTCAACGAGGGGGCCGATGACTATCTGGCCAAGCCGTTCGAGCCCGAGGAACTGGTGGCCCGCGTCAATGCCCTGATGCGCCGCAGCGCCCATGAACCCAACCAGACGCTTCGTTCCGGGGATATCGAGGTGGATGTCGAGGCCGCCGAGGTGCGCATCGGCAGTGCCGTGGTGGCACTGCGCCGCCTCGAGTTCCTGCTGCTGCTGGAGCTGATGAAAAAGCCGGGCAAGGTCCGCTCGCGCGACTATCTGCTCGATCATGTCTGGGGCAGCGGCACCTATGTCGAGCCGCGCACCGTCGATGTGACCATCAAGCGCCTGCGCAAGGCGCTGGCCGACTTCGGATGCGAGGACTGCATTGATACCGTGCGCGGCATGGGCTATCGTTTTACAGCGAAGGGCTCCGCGGATTGATCGAGATGTGGATTATGTGGATGGTGCTGATAGCGGGTGGTGTGGCGTGGTATGCCCATGCCGCGGCCCAGCATCGTCGCCTGCAGCAATACCAGCAACAACTGAAGGACAGCGAGCAGGCCCGGCAGGAGCTTGAGGGCCGCCTGGCCAGGCGCATGCGTCGCCTGGACATCCTGCTCTCCACCATGAGCGAGGCCGTGTTGCTGGTCGACCGTGATTGCCGGGTCATCGTCGCCAACCCCGTGGCCAGGAAGATGTTCGGCATGGCCGAGACGGCGGAGGACCGACCCCGGCCCATGGTCTGGTTCTACCGCGATCCCGACTGGAACCAGGTGCTGGCCAGGGCCATGGCCGGTGCCACGGAGGCGCAGGATCTGCCGGACATGATCCTGGATAACCATGTGCTGGCGCCCCGGCTGGCGCCGATCGGCCCGGAACAGGCGCTGCTGGTCTGCCTGGACGTGACCGAACGCTCGAAGCTGGCCAAGCAGCGTGACGATTTCCTGGCCAATCTGATGCACGATCTGAAGACGCCGCTGACCTCGATGCTCGGCTATGCCAGAAGCCTCGCCTCGTTCGGCGAGGATGCCGAATTCCGGCGCATGGCCGGCGAGGTCATCGCCACCGAGGCCAAGCGCGTCAACGAATTGCTCGACGCGCTGCTGACGCTGGACCAGATCCGCTTCGCGCCTGTCGATCCGGAGGCGCACTGCGACATATCCGAGGTGATCGCGCGGGTGCAGGGCAGCACGGCCAGTGCCGCCGCCGCCAAGGGCGTGCGCTTCATCGCCCGCGTGCCCGAGGCCGGCATGCCCGCAC
>DATLWN010000266.1:0-2176 GCA_035576305.1 Mariprofundaceae bacterium | reverse complement strand
GCGCTCGGGGCGGCCTGCATGCAGGGCCTGTTCGATGCCGGCATCGCGGCGGTGGGCAAGCATTTCCCCGGCCACGGCCGCGCCGACGCCGATTCGCACCTGGCCGTGCCGCATGTCGGGGCCGATCTGCCGACGCTCATGGCCGAGGCGGAGCCGTTCCGGCTGCTGGCCGGGCAGGGGCTGGCGCACGTCATGACGGCGCACGTGATCTACGAGGCGGTGGATGCCGGGGTGGCCACGCTGTCGCGCTTCTGGCTGCATGATGTCCTGCGCCGGCGCTTCGGATATACGGGGAGGATCTGGAGCGACGATCTGTGCATGAAGGGCGTCGGGGACGACGTGCCGGCTGCGGCGGAGGCGGCCCTGGCCGCCGGCTGCGACGTGCTGCTCGTCTGCCAGCCCGACGGCGTGCGCGCCGTCTATCGGCGCCTCGAGGGGAACTGACCGCATTTGCTTTCCAGCATTGCAGGGTCTAAAAGCCCGGGCTTGGGTTGAATCACGATCCGGATGGCGATAGCTCGAACGGGGATGGGGTGACATCGTGGCAGAGGGATTGTTGAGACATGTTCCAGTGTAGATCAGCGGGGCTTGCCATTCCGAGGCAGGGCTGAGCGGCGTGAACGGCGGCCGTTTCAGGATCCGGGCGCACGGGGCGCGCCGGCCGAGCATCCGCGTGCTGCTGCTCGCCTCCATCACCACCGGGCTGCTGCTGATCATGGGCACCGGTTACTGGCTGAATCAGCAACGGACCCTGAACAATATGCGCAGGCTGTCCCAGGAAACGCTGTCCACGCTGGGCGACGGCCTGCGCCTGTACGTCATGCATCTGATGCGCATCGGGGAAAACAGCGAGGCCCTGCAGGCGGAGATCCAGCGCATCCGGAAAAGCAATGCGCATATCCTCGCCCTGCGCCTGCTTCCCGCGCCGGTCGTCACCCGCCAGTTTGCGCTGCCTGACGGCGGGCAGGCCGGCGCACTCGCATCCCGTGCCCTGGCCAGCGGCCAGGCCGCCGTGGATTTCCAAAGGGAGCGGGTCATCGATTTCGCCTTTCCGTTCAAGGCCGACGGCTCCTGCCTGGCCTGCCATCATGTGCACATCGGCGCCACCCTCGGCGTACTCGGCATCACGCTGGATGCCACGAATGTCATGCAGCATGTCCGGGATGCCCAGTATTCCACCCTCGGCCTGACGGTGGCCGAGGCGCTGCTGCTTTTCCTGCTGCTCGTGTTCCTGCTCTCCCGCCTCGTGTTCACGCCTCTCTCCCGCCTGCAGCAGGGGGCCGAGGCCCTGTCGGCCGGCAGCCGGGATGTGCAGGTGGAGGGGGCCTCGAGCGACGAGCTCGGCCGGGTCATCGATGCCTTCAACGGCATGTCGGCGCGCCTGCAGCAGACCATGGACGGCCTGGATCAGTACATCCGCGAGCAGGGCGCGCAGCTGGGGAACATGGTGGAGACCAGCCGGCTGCTCGGCAGCGAGGACAATCTCGACCAGGTGCTGGCGCAGATGGCGAAGGTGATGACGGAGTCGATCAAGATCACCTGCTGCCGCATCCTGCTGCTGACGGATGGGGAGCGGGAGCGGCTGCATGTCCGGGCCTCCCACCCGATCCGCCCGATTGACCATGGGCCGTCCGGGCGCGCCTGCGATGCCGCCGGCTATCCCGCGCTGTTCGCCGTGATGGAAGAGGGCCAGCCGCGGCTGATGCGCCCGGAGGACGTGGCGCCATCCGCCGAGCGTGACTTCCTGTTCATCCCGGGAACGCAATGGGTGCTTTGCCTGCCCGTGATCCACCGCAGCGAGCGCTTCGGCGTGGTGATCTTCAACGAGTTCCGCTCCATCGAGCGGGAGCCGATGGACGAGAAGAAGATGCGCTACGCCATGGCCATGACCCAGGAACTGGCGGTGGCGATCGGCAATATCCGCCTGAACGACCAACTGATGACCCAGCTGGAGGAGGTGGTGTTCGCCATGGCCGAGGCCGTGGACAAGAAATCCCCTTGGACGGCCGGGCATTCGCGGCGCGTGGCCGATCATGCGCGCGGCATCGCTGAGGCCCTGGGCTGGGCCGAGGCCGAATGCCGGGATATCTATCGCGCCGGGCTGCTGCACGATATCGGCAAGATCGGCACCCCCGGCGTCGTGCTGAACAAGGAGGAGGCGCTGAATGCCGACGAG
>DATLWN010000265.1:0-5190 GCA_035576305.1 Mariprofundaceae bacterium | reverse complement strand
GGGTCGCCATGTCACACGCTTGTCATCCCCATGACACAAGAACCTGCTGGAATGAGGCCTGCAATCAAACGCCGTCATCGGGAGCAGGCAATGCCTGCTCCCTTTCGTTTCAGGTCGCGGATGAGCCATGGACCGTGGACGCTGGCCGCGGCAGGGATTATAACCCGGAGGCATGAAGGCCGCTCCCGCCCCGCCGGAAACGAAGCAAGCCGATCGACGTGGTGTCGGGCTGTTCGGCGCCATGGCCATCGGCATCGGCGGCATGGTCGGTGGCGGCATCTTCGCGGTCCTGGGCGAGGCCGTGTTGCTGGCGCACGGCGCCACCGTGGTGGCCTTCCTGCTCGCAGGCCTCATCGCCCTGCTGACCTCGTATTCCTATGCCCGCCTTTCCGTCCATTACCAGGGTCATGGCGGCACCGTCACTTTCATTGATGCCGCTTTCGGCATCGACCTGGCCACGGGCAGCATCAACCTGATGCTGTGGCTCAGCTACCTGGTCACCATCGCGCTGTACGCGGTGGCCTTCGGCTCCTATGCCCTGACCTTCTTCCATGCCCCCGAACCGGCCTGGCTTCGCCATATGCTGATCAGCACGGCCATCGTGCTGCCGCTGGCGATCAACCTGTTCAATGTCGAGGTCATCAGCCGGGCCGAATTCCTGATCGTCGTGCTGAAGCTGATCCTGCTGGCCGCCGTCATCGCCGCCGGCCTGCCGCATCTCCAGCCCTCGCATTTCGCGGCATCGACCTGGGGCAGCGGCCTGACGGTGGCGGCTGCGGGCATGGTGATCTTTGTCGCCTACGAGGGCTTCGAGCTGATCGCCAATGCCGCCGGGGATGTGCGCTCCCCCGAATCCACCCTGCCGCGCGCCTTCTACGGTTCGGTGGTCCTGGTCATCATCCTGTACTGCCTCGTCGCCGCGGTCACCGTCGGCACGATCCCCGAATCCGAGATCGCCGCCGCCAAGGATTACGCCCTGGCAGCTGCGGCGAAGCCGTCCATGGGCAGCCTCGGCTTCACGCTGGTCGGCATCTCCGCCCTGTTGGCCACGTTCTCCGCCATCAACGCCACCATCTACGGCAATGCCCGGCTGGGCTACAACCTGGCCAGCAACAGGGAGCTTCCCGAGATCCTGGAGCGCAAGGCATGGAACGAACCCGTATCCGGGGTGCTGATCGTCGGGCTGCTCTCCCTGCTGATCGCCAACCTGATCGACATCACGGCCATTGCCATCCTGGCCAGCGCCGGATTCCTGCTGATCTTCGCCATCACCAATGCCGCCGCCGCCCACCTGTTTCGGGAGATCGGCTGCAAGCGCTGGTTGCCGATGCTCGCGAGCCTGTGCTGCGTCGCCGCCCTGCTGGTGCTGCTGGGTGAAAGCTACCGGGACGATCCCCGGGCGCTATGGATCTTCATCGGGTTCCTGCTCGTCTCCGTATCGTTCGAGTGGCTCTACACCCGCGTATTATCGAAGCCGTTGCGCCTGGCCGATCCGGCCCGGTCGCCAAACGAGCCGTTTCAGGGCTGAGCCCCGTACCTTCAGGCGTCGATCGCGATGTCCCGCCCGTGCGGATCGGCCGCGATGGTCGTGATGGAAACATGACGGGTGGATGACGGTAGCAGCGAGGCGGCGCGTTCCGGCCATTCGACGATGGTGATCCACGGCACCTGCATGTATTCACGCACGCCGATGGCCTCCAGCTCCTCCACGCAGCTGAGGCGATACCAATCCATGTGCGCGACCCGGCACCCCTTTGCCGGATATTCCTGGATGATGGCGAAGGTCGGGCTGGGCATGGCCTCGTCGGTCACGCCCAGCGCCCGCATCAAGGCCCGGGCGAACACGCTCTTGCCCGCCCCCAGTTCCCCGGACAGCGCCACGACGTCGCCGGGCCTGATGGTGCGGGAAAATTCTTCTGCAAATTCAGACGTTTCCGACTCGTTGTTACTGTGGAAGATCAAGCGTTTTCAGCGGGAATTGGCCAGGGCCTTGATCAGCTCGTGCCGGGAAATCAGGCCGACGACCGCATCGCCGTCCAGCACCGGCAGATGATGCACCTCCCGCTCACTCATCAGGCTGGCAATGGCGGTAAGATCGGCATCCGGCGCGACCGACTGCACGTCACGGCTCATCAGGTCTTCGGCCTTCAGGGCCTGCATGCGTTCCAGTTCGCGCTCGAAGCGCCCCTCCCCCATGGGAATCACCATGTCGAGCAGGGCGATGGCGGTCGGCATGTGCAGCTGGCGCTGCTGGTCGATCAGGTCCTCTTCGGTGATCACGCCCATCAGCCGCCGCTCCTCGTCCAGCACGAGCAGGCCCGTCAGCGCCTCATCAGCAAAGCGCCGGGCGATCTCCCGGATCGGTGTATCCACATCGCAAAACGGCGGATTGGCATTCATGATCTCACGGGCGGTCGGGCTCATTCAGGACTCCTCGCAATGTCGGTCTGCGGCATTATAGCGCCGATACTAGGCCTTGCGATAAATCTGACCACCCTGCTCGCGGAACTGATCCGAACGCTCGTGCATGCCGGCCTCGATGGCCTCGGCCTCGCCCATGCCATGCGACTCGGCATATTCCCGGACCTCCTGCGTGATCTTCATCGAGCAGAACTTCGGCCCGCACATCGAGCAGAAATGCGCCACCTTCGCCGACTCCTTGGGCAGGGTCTCGTCGTGGAAGGCGCGTGCCGTATCGGGATCCAGGCTCAGATTGAACTGATCCTCCCAACGGAACTCGAAACGCGCCTTGGACAGGGCATCGTCGCGTTGCTGGGCTCCCGGGTGCCCCTTGGCCAGATCCGCGGCATGGGCGGCGATCTTGTAGGCGATCACACCCGCCTTCACATCATCGCGGTTCGGCAGGCCCAGGTGCTCCTTCGGCGTCACATAGCACAGCATGGCGCAGCCGTACCAGCCGATCTGCGCGGCACCGATGGCGCTGGTGATGTGGTCGTAGCCCGGTGCGATGTCCGTCGTCAGTGGGCCCAGGGTATAGAACGGCGCCTCATAGCAATGCCTGAGCTGCTCATCCATGTTCTCCTTGATCATCTGCATCGGCACATGACCCGGCCCCTCGATCATCGTCTGCACATCGTGCCGCCAGGCGATTCTGGTCAGTTCGCCCAGCGTATGCAGCTCGCCGAACTGCGCCTCGTCGTTGGCATCGGCGATGGCACCTGGCCTCAGGCCATCCCCCAGCGAGAACGACACGTCGTAGGCCTTCATGATCTCGCAGATATCCTCGAAATGCGTGTACAGGAAATTCTCCTGATGGTGCGCCAGGCACCACTTGGCCATGATCGAGCCGCCGCGCGACACGATGCCGGCCAGCCTTCTCGCGGTCAGCGGCACATAGCGCAGCAGCACCCCGGCGTGGATGGTGAAATAATCGACCCCCTGCTCGGCCTGCTCGACCAGCGTGTCGCGGAAGATCTCCCAGTTCAGATCCTCGGCAATGCCGTCCACCTTTTCCAGGGCCTGGTAGATCGGCACCGTGCCGATCGGCACCGGCGCGTTGCGGATGATCCATTCGCGGGTCTCGTGGATGTTCCTGCCCGTGGACAGGTCCATGACGGTATCGGCACCCCAGCGGGTGGCCCAGGTCATCTTCTCGACCTCCTCCTCGATGGACGAGGTGATCGCCGAATTGCCGATGTTGCCGTTGATCTTCACCAGGAAATTGCGGCCGATGATCATCGGCTCCAGTTCCGGATGGTTGATGTTGGCCGGGATGATGGCGCGGCCGCGCGCCACCTCGTCGCGCACGAACTCCGGCGTGATCACCTGCGGGATGGCCGCACCCCAGCTATGGCCCGGATGCTGCCTCGTGATCTCCCGCAGGTGTTCGCGCCGCTGGTTCTCGCGGATGGCCACGAATTCCATCTCCGGCGTGACGATCCCGGCCCGGGCATAATGCATCTGCGTGACGTTGGCCCCGGCCTTGGCGCGGCGCGGATGGCGCATATGCTCGAAGCGCAGGGCATCGAGGCGCGCATCGGCATGGCGATCGCGTCCGTAACGGGAGCTGAGATCGGGCAGGATCTCCGTATCATCCCGCTCAGCGATCCAGGCATCGCGCAGCGATGGCAGGCCTTTTTTCAGGTCGATGGCCACATCCGGATCGCCGTAGGGCCCGGAGGTGTCGTACACCAGCACCGGCGTATTCTCCTCCACCCCGAGGCGGGTCGGCGTCGGCGACAGGCTGATCTCGCGCATGGGCACGCGCATGTCCGCCCGGGAGCCTTCGATGTACACCTTGCGCGAATTCGGAAAGGCTTGCCCGGATGCGCTCGCTGTCTGTGGTGTTGCCGGGGTGGTGGTGTCTTTCATGGCGCCTCCAGAACATCATGGCAGGTACGAACCTTGCACCGCCCTGCGTGGGCCGACACTATACCCGACAAATTCGGTCAGATATAGGCCATGCCACCGACCCATGCCCGAACAGACCGGCCGCCCCAAGGAGCAGCATGATACCATCGCTGGATTCGGAACAACACGATGCCCTGATCCATGCATCCCTGCATGCAAGACGCGGGGACATCGCCGTGCTCAAGGCATCGGGTGACAGGGTCCGTGACTATCTCCAGGGCCAGTTGACCCAGGACATGCACCTGCTTTCCCCCGAACAGGCTGTCTATAGCGCGGTGCTGACGCCGCAGGGAAAGGCCGTCGGCGACCTGATCGTGGCTGAGGGTGCCGATGACGAGCTGATCCTGCTTGCCTGGAAGAGCTGCGCCGAGGCCCTGGTCGAACGGCTGCGCCGCTTCTCCATCGGCTACACGCTGCGCCTTGGCATCGTCGCCGGCATGGGCGTGCACAGCATCCAGGGAATCCGCGCCGCCGATCTGCTCACTGCCTCGGGGTTACCCGATCCCGGGCCGGAGCCGCTGCATGCCGCTTTCGGGGAACCCGGCGCCCTGGTGCTGAGCATGCCCGAGGCCGCATCAAGCGGCTACTGGCTCGTGGCCACGCACGAGGCGCTGGACAGGCTGAACCTGGATACGGCCGGGGCCGTGGATGAGGCCGTGATCCGCTGTGCGCGGATCCGCCGTGGTTATCCGGTTTTCGGCATCGACTGGGACGAATCCGTGCACCCACTGAACGCGAACCTGGACGAATACCACGGCGTCAGCTTCGACAAGGGCTGCTATGTCGGCCAGGAGGTCACCAGCCGCATGCACTGGCGGG
>DATLWN010000264.1:0-5545 GCA_035576305.1 Mariprofundaceae bacterium | reverse complement strand
CGACTCAGTTGGCGGGAACGGCCTTCCCCGCCTGCACCGTGAACAGATCAAGGCTCTTGTGGCCGATGCCGTCAGGCCCGAACCGCACATGCCCCGTCAGCCCCGGAAAACCCTCCGGGCTCTGCAGTCCCTGCACCGCAGCATGCCCCTTCAGGCCCAGGCGGCTGCTGAGCACGGCGGCGATGCGCAGCGTATCGTAGGCGATGCCGACCAGCGGCACCGGCCTGTCGGTACCCCATGCCTCGCGGTAGGCGGCCTTGGCGTCCTGCATGGCGGGCGTATCCCCGTCCGGAAACTGGATATCGACAAAGCGCGAACTGGAGAGATAGCGGCCGCGGTCATCCAGCAGGTGGCCGTCGGCCCAGCGGCTGCTGCCATACAGGGGCACGCCGTTCACATCGACGTAAGCCAGCTGCCCGGCCAGCAGCGCCACATGCTTGCCGTCCACCGCCAGATAGACGCCGTCGAACTTCACCGGCATGCGGATCTCCAGATCCTGCTCGGGCGTCAGCAGGTCCAGATCCTCGTCGAGCTCGGCCAGCAGTTCCTCGTCGTCGGTCTCCTCGCGCATCTGGAACAGGACGCGGCGATAATCCACGCCGTCGGCCGGCAGCGTCACCCGGTCCGTAATCATCCCGCCCTGGGCCTCGAACGCGCTGGCGAAGCTGTCGGCCTCGGAGATTTCATCCGGGCTATCGCCCTGGATGATGACCATGCGCGTCGCGCCCTGATCGAACGCGTACTCGGCCAGGAACTGGGCCTGCATGCGCAGGGCAAGGCTGTTGATGTACAGCCCCCTGCCCTGCAGGCTGGTATGCGGGGGCAGGCTGCTCAGGGACAGCACCGGCACCGCCCCCGTCAGCTCGGGCAGCAGGGCGGCGGTGTTGTTGGTCAGCAGCGGGCCGATGATGATGTCCACACCACCCGATACCAGCCGGTGATAGGCCGCGATACAGTCCTGCGGATCGGACGCCGTGTCCTCGATGCGCAGCGTCACGTTCTGCCTATATTCGAGCGAGGCATAAGCCAGGCGGATGCCGCGCAGCGCATCCTCCCCGTACTGGGCATACGCCCCGGTCAGCGGCAGCAGGATGCCGATCGTCGCCGGGCGGGTCTGCCCGGAGGCCCAGCCCTGCACCTCCGCATAGGCGGCCGAGCCCGGCGCATCCTGGGCCAGAAAGCGGGCAATGGCGGCAACCTCGTCCATCTTGCCGGCCATCAGGCGGATGCGGGCCGCCGCCAGATAGAAGGGTTGCGCATTGCTGTCATCGATCAGCTTTTCGCTGCGCAGGCGTTGGATCGTATCCATGGAGGCGCGGTCGGAGGCATCGCGCAGCCAGTCGTCGCGCCGGGAGGGATCGGCGTAGGCGGCGGCGAAGAACCAGCGGACGCTGTCCCACTCCAGGGCGCGATGCGCCAGCGGCGCTCCCGTCGCCAGGGATTGATCCAGCAATTCGCGGGTCAGCCGCGGGCTGCGCAGCACCTGATCCAGATCGTCCAGCGCGCCGCTGACATCGCCGCTCTGGCGCAGCCTCCAGCCGGACAGCCAGAAATGCGCATAGGGCACCAGCGCCCCCATGGGGAACTGCGCAATCACCTGGGCCGCGGCCGTATCGGCATCGGGCATGTCGTTCTCGAGCATCAGCTCGACGCGGCGGAAGGCCGCCTCCTCGGCGAGCGGGCCCGGTGACGTGGCCGCCATCTGCGCGAGATCCTGCAGTGCCGTGGAGACATCGCCGCTGAGGCGCGCCTGGCGCATCACGGCCTGGATCTCGGCCGCGCTCTGCGGTGTCGGCGCCAGCTGCTGCACGCTCGGCTTCGGTGCCGAGACGAGGGGCCTTCTCGGCCCGCAGGCCGTCAGCAACAGGGAAAAACCCACGGCCACCAGCAGTAGCGTTGCGCTGGCCCGGCCGCCGGGATAACGTACTTGGAACATGGACTCGCAGCCTAATCGCAACGCCGGCACCGGCCAACTGTTCGTCGTTGCCACCCCGATCGGCAACCTGGGCGACATCAGTTACCGCGCCGTGGAGATCCTGAAAAAGGCCGATGCCATCGCCGCCGAGGACACGCGCACCAGCGCCCGGCTGCTCAGCCACTATGGCATCGCCACCCCGATGTTCGCCTGTCATGAGCACAACGAGGAAGCGCTCGCCGAGCAGCTGCTCGCCCGGCTGCGGCAGGGACAGGACATCGCCCTGATCTCGGATGCCGGCACGCCGCTGATCAGCGACCCCGGATTCAAGATCGTGCGCACGCTGCGCCGCGCCGGCATCCGCATCACCCCCGTCCCCGGCCCGTGCAGCCCCATCGTGGCCCTGTCCGCCTCCGGCCTGCCCACCGACCGCTTCACCTACCTGGGCTTTCTGCCCCGCGCCGGGAGCAAAAGGGAGGCGATGCTCCGGCAGATCGCCGCGGCGGAGCACACCCACATCCTGCTCGAGTCGCCGCACCGGCTGGTGGGCACCCTGCGCGAGCTGCAGGGCCACCTGCGGCCGGAGCACGAGATGTGTGTGGCGCGCGAGATGACCAAGATGTTCGAGGAGTTCGTCTACGGCACGGGCGCCGAGGTCGTCGCCCGCTTCGAGGCCGAGCCGCCACGCGGCGAGATCGTGCTGATCATCGGGCCGGCACCCGAGGCCGGCGAGGCCATCGACGATGCCGCCATCCTCGCCCGCCTGCATGCCCCCGACATGCACTCACTGCCGCCGAGCACCCGCGCCCGATCGGTGGCCAAGGAGCTGGGCGTGCCCAAATCCCGGGTATACCGGCTGTTGACCGACTCCGGGGCATGAGCACGGCGCGCGGACGCCGCGGCGAGGAGCGTGCGGCGCGCTATCTCGCACGCCGCGGCTACGCCATCCTCGCCCGCAATGTGCGTGCCGCCAGCGGCGAGCTGGACATCGTCGCCCGCAAGGACGAGACGCTCGCCTTCGTGGAGGTCAAGACCCACCGCCTGCGCGAGAGCGGACTGTTGGCCATGACCCCCGACAAGTGCACGCGGCTGCAGGCGGCGGCCGCAGCCTGGCTTGCCGGACATCCGGACCTGGCGGGATTGCAATGCCGGTTTGATTTGATCATCCTCTCCCAAGGGATCGGTCTGGGAAGCTGGTCCGTCACCCGCATCGAGCACATGCCGGATATTTTCAGATAGAGGATTGCATGCACGACACGATAGTTCAGGCTTTGGACGAAGGCATCCGCTTGCGGCAGCAATGCCGGGACACGCTGCCCGACCCGCTGATGCAGGCAGCGCGGCATATGAGCGAGGCGCTGAAGCGCGGCGGCAAGATCCTCGCCTGCGGCAACGGCGGATCAGCGGCCGATGCCCAGCATTTCGCCGGCGAACTGGTCAACCGCTTCGAGCGCGACCGCCCCGGCCTGGCCGCCGTGGCCCTGACCCACGATGCCTCGGTGATCACCAGCATCGCCAACGATTACGCCTTCGACGACGTCTTCTCCCGGCAGGTGCAGGCCCTGGGCCGTCCCGGCGACGTACTGCTGGCGATCTCGACCAGCGGCAACTCGCGCAATGTGGTGGCGGCCGCCGAGGCCGCGGTGGCCCTGGGTATGGAGGTCATCGCCCTGACCGGCCGCGACGGCGGCGAGCTGGGGCGGATGGCCAAGTCCGGCGTGCACCTGAACATCCCCCATGCCTCGACGCCGCGCATCCAGGAGATGCATATCACCTGCCTGCACCTGATCTGCACCCTGATCGACGACACCCTCTTTGGAGGCAAGCCATGAGTATCACCCCTGTTTCCCTGGACAAGCTGAGCACCGTGCCGCTGGCCAAGCGCAAGTCCGACAGCGACGAGCAGGATTTCGGGGCGCCATACAAGCAGGGGGACCGCTTCAGCGATTTTCTGTGCTCGCTGCCCAACCTCGGTGCCGTGCGCGACCTGTTCGGGCTGCGCGATACCATCATCTCGGCCAAGCGCCAGGGCAAGCCGGTGATCGTCGGCTGCGGCGGGCATGTCGTCGACGCGGGCCTGACGCCGCTGCTGAACCGCCTGATCGAGCTGCGCATCATCACCGGCATGGCCCTGACGGGCGCGGCGCTGCTGCAAGACGTCGAGATCGCCCTGAGCGGCCACACGGTCCGCCTGCGGCCGAAGGACGCGGGCGACGGCGTGCTGCGCATCAGCCAGGAAACCGGCACCCTGATCAACGAGGCCATCGGCTTCGGTGCCGGCGAGGGATGGGGCATCGGCCGCAGCGTGGGCACCAAGCTGCTGGATGCCGAGGATGCCCAGCACCTGGACCATTCCCTGCTGGCCACCGCCGCCCGTCACGACATCCCGATCACCGTGCATCCGGCCATCGGCGCCGATGCCTTCAACCTGCACCCGACCGCGCACGGGGAATCGCTCGGCGCCACGGGCATGACCGACTTCAGGCTGCTGGTGTCGATGATGGCCGCGGCCAGCGGCGGCGTGCTCATCAACATCGCCTCCGGCATCGTCCTGCCCCATGTGTTCGAACATGCCGTCGATGCCGCGCGCAACCTCGGCCACACGATCGACAAGCTGAGCGTCGCCGTCATCGACCAGGTCGCCAGCGCCCATGCCACGCATCTGGCCGAGCACCTGTCGCATCCCGGCGGGCACGGCTACAAGCTCACCGGACCGGACGAGATCATCGTGCCCTTGCTGTTCGCCTCGGTGCTGGAAACCCTGGAAAACGACATTGCTTGACCGGCCTCCCCCCGCCCCCGAGCATGAGGACTGGAACAAGCGGAAAGAGAAATCGAAGGTTCCAACCTTCGTCGTCCTTGCTGTGATCTGCCTGGTGATGGCCTACATATTCAGCCGCGCATGGAGGTAATCATGCTGTTCCGGATTTGCGCCCTGGCGCTTGCGATCCTCACCCTGAACGGCTGCGTGGCCACCGCCATCGTCGGCGGCGGCGCGGCGGCGGCCAGCGCCGCCGGTGACGAAAGGCCGGTCGGGCAGCATATCGACGACGTCGATCTGGCCACGCGCATCGAGGCCCGCCTGATCGCCGAAAAGGACATGCCCTCGCGCTGGATCAACGTCGAGGTCATCGACGGGGTGGCCACCCTGACCGGCTACCTGCCCACCCAGAACCAGATCGACCGCGCCGTCGCCATCTGCCGCAGCTTTGCCGGCGTCACGTCCGTCGACTCGCAGATCATGATCGGCGAGCCGAAGACCTCCAGCCTGTTTTCCGACAGCTGGATCACCGCCCAGGTCAAGGCCGCACTGATCGAGGACCCGATCGTGTCCGGGCTCAGCATCCATGTCGAAACCGTGGATGGCAGGGTCTACCTGCAGGGCATCGTCCAACAACCCAAACAGCGGCAGCGCGCCGTCATGCTGACCCGTGCCATCGACGGCGTCACGGACGTGGTTGACCTGCTCCGTTCCGAATAGCGGCATCCTGCCATGGAACCCCGGGCACAGGCACGCGCCCTCGTCGACGAATGGAAGGGCTCGGGCCTGCGCGTCGTATTCACCAACGGATGCTTCGACCTGCTGCACCCGGGGCACATCGCCTACCTGGCCGAGGCACGGGCGCTCGG
>DATLWN010000263.1:0-2511 GCA_035576305.1 Mariprofundaceae bacterium | reverse complement strand
GCGGGGGCCGGCGTGGCGGGCTGGCTGCTGTTGCCGTGGCTGGGAAGCGCGGCGGTGGTCTGCATCGCGGCGATCGTGCTGGCTGCCTGCGGCGCATACTGGTGCACCGTGCCGCGTGCCAGGGCGCTGCTGCTGTTGCTGGTCCCGGCCGCCGTCTTTGTCTGGCACCTGCCTTCCGTGGCCGCCATGCTGCCCCAGGCGTACGGGGATACCCATGATCTTTCCCGTTACGAGGATGCGGTGTCGACAACCCAGGTGGTCGCCAGGCGCGATGGGGAACGCATCCTTCTCGATGACCTGCAGCGCGTCGATGCATCCACCGATCCGACCGCGGTGGCGGTGCAGCGCAACCAGGGCAGGCTGCCGCTGCTGCTGCATCCCCATGCCAGGTCCGTCCTGTTCCTGGGCCTGGGTACGGGTATCACGGCCTCGGTCGCGCACCAGGTACCGGGCCTGTCGGCCGTGGCGGTCGAGCTCTCGCCCGGCGCCATCCGGGCCTCGGGGCAATGGTTCGGACGCTTCAACGACGACGCGCCGGGGTGGCTGGATATCCGCCATGATGACGCCAGGCGTTTCCTGATGGCCGATACGCGCCATTTTGACGTGATTGTCGGTGACCTGTTCCATCCGGACCTGGCCGGCCGCGGGCTGCTGCTGTCGCTGCAGCAGTTCGAGCGGGTGCGTACCTGCCTGAGCCCGTCGGGCGTGTACACCCAGTGGCTGGCGCTGAACCAGTTCGATCTGGTCAGCCTGAAGGTCGTGCTGGCGACCTTCCGCGAGGTGTTCCCGAACAACATGATGGTCCTGGATGGCTTCCATCTGGCCATGGTCGGATTCCGCGGACCGATGCCCCGGGCCGATGCGATCAAGGCCTGGGCCCAGCAGTACGACGCGGCCCTGACGGGCGGCGAGGGCTGGCAGACCTGGCTCGGCCGGGACCTGGGGCCGATCCCCGCTTTCGCCGCGCCCGTCCAGGATGAGTGGTCCCCGGTCGTGGAGTTCCGCCTGGCCAAGGCCCGGGTGGAGGGCGACCTGGATGTGGCACATATCCTGGCCTGGCTGATCCAGCAGCGGCCGAAGCCTCGGGAGCTGCTGCCGGTCTGGCATCTGGATAAGGCGGATGAATCCGGGGTGACGTCCGCCGCGCTCGCCACGGACGCCATGATGCATGCCTGGGAGGCGATGTTTTCCGGGCGTTCCGAAAGCGTGCCCGCGTTCATGCGCCTGGCCTTCGAGGCCAATCCGCGCGATCGCTGGGTGGGGTTTGCGGTGGCCGATGCCATGACCCAGCGTATCCGGCAGATCGGGCCGGACGATGAGCAGGCGGAGAAGGCCTGGACGCACGTGCTGGCCGTCAGGCCCGATCATGTGGTCGCCCTGCGGGAGCTGTGGCATCTGGCGCAGAAGCACGGGGACAAGCAGCGGGCGGCGGCACTGCTTGCCAGGCTGGAGCAGCTGATTCCGCTTGACCCCGAGGTGCTGGCCGCCCAGCATCAAAAGGGATAGCGCCACGGAGGGCCTGCACGTGTTTCCCGATTCCCGCATCGACCCCGCTCCGGTTTCCGGCACGGCATACCAAGGAGGTTAGGCATGCGGCAAGAAGCCATCGACACGCCTCCCTATGCCTCGGAGCAGGGAGGTGTCCCGAACACCTCCGCCCGCCTGCACATGTGGCGCCGGGTATCGCAGGGCAGCTTTCTGCTGCTGCTGGTGTTCGTGCCCATGCTGGGGCTGTTCCGTGTCGACGTCGCCACGGGGGCCTTCGTGATCGGCAGTTACCAGATCTGGTTCTCCGATTTTTCCATCGTCATCGGATTCTGGGTGTTCGTGGCCAGCGCCCTGATCCTGACCTATTCGTATCTCGGCGCCGTGTTCTGCGGCTGGCTGTGCCCGCAGGGCTTCTTGTCCGAGCTGGGAACGAACCTGATGCGCCGCCTGCTCGGCAGGCGGGCCGACCTCGGCGTGGATGGATCGGCGGTCAAGGTGGCGGAGCGCAAGAAGGGCATAGGCAACTGGATCAAGCTGGGTGCCGCCTTCCTGGGCGGGTCGATGCTGATGGCGCTGATCCCGCTGCTGTATTTCTATCCGGCCCCGGTCGTATGGCATTTCGTGACGCTGACCCCCGATCCCCGCATGCCGCTTTCCATCTACTGGATCTATTTCGTGTTCGTCGTGGTGCTGCTGATCGATGCCGCCCTGATCCGGCATCTGATGTGCCGCTATTTCTGCATCTACCGCATCTGGCAGCACTCCTTCAAGACATCCCAGACCCTGCGCATCGGCTACGATGCGTCCCGCTCGGATGATTGCATCAAGTGCGGCTACTGCCTGTCCGCCTGCGCGGTCGATCTCGATCCGCGGGATACGGAGCTGTATTCGGGCTGCACGGCCTGCGGCGAATGCATCGTGGCCTGCGACCGCCTGCACGAGCGCAAGGGATCCGCCGGCCTGCTGAGCTTCGTCTTCCCCGAGGGGAAAAAGGGCTCTTCGAACATGGCCACCATCTTCGGA
>DATLWN010000262.1:0-1706 GCA_035576305.1 Mariprofundaceae bacterium | reverse complement strand
TGTAGAAGGCGCCCTGCGGCTCGACGACGACATCGAAGCCGAGCCGCGGCAGCTCGGCGAGCAGCAGGCGCCGGCGTTCGTCGTAGGCGGCGCGCATGCGCTCGGTGTCGGCACCGGCCTCCAGCGCCGCGATGGCCGCATGCTGCGACAGGGTGGGGGCGGAGATGAAGATGTTCTGCATCACCCGGCGGCACGGCTCGATCAGCGCCGGCGGCACGATGATCCAGCCGATGCGCCAGCCGGTCATGGCCCAGCGCTTGGAGAAGCCGTTGACGACGATGGCCGCATCGTCGAAGGCCAGGGCGCAGTCGGCCTGCCGGCCGTAGGTCAGGCCGTGGTAGATCTCATCCGAGATCAGCCAGCCGTTCCGCTCACGGCAGGCCGCGGCGATGCCCGCCAGCTCCCCGTTGTCGATCATGGTGCCGGTCGGGTTGCTGGGCGAGATCACCACCGCGGCCCGGGTATCGTCCCGCCACCTGGCCTCGACCGTCTTGCGGTCCAGGTGGTAGCGGCTTTCCGGGCCCACCGGCACCGACAGCGGCACGCCGCCTGCCAGGCGGATGAAGTTGCGCTGGCAGGGGTAGCCGGGGTCCGGCAGCAGCACCGACTCGCCGGGGTCGAGCAGCACCGCATAGATCAGGCTGAAGGCGCCGGAGGTGCCGGGCGTGATCAGGATGCGCGCAGGTTCGACATCCAGGCCGTATTCGCGCGCATACCAGCGGGATAACGCCTGCTGCAGCTCGGGGGTGCCGGTCGATGGCGTGTAGAAGGCGTTGTGCGTGGCCAGCCAGTCCCGGGCGGCCTCGGTGATGGCGGGCGGGGTCGGGAAATCCGGCTCGCCGATCTCCATGTGCACGATGCTGCGACCCTGGGCCTCCAGTTCGCGGGCGCGCTCCAGAAGCTGCATGACGCGGAAGGGTTCGATCGAATCGATGCGGCGCATGGCGACAGATTAATGCGCTGGGGTATACTTGTCGCATGGCGGAGGATCCTGAACTGCATGATCTGTTCGAGGCAGCGGCGATGCGCGGCCATCACTGCCGCATCGTCTATAAGGATTCTCTGGGCGAACACCACGCCGTGATGGCCATACCGCGCGAGCTGCGTGTGGTCGATGGCGTGACATGGGCCTTCTTCATCTCCGAGGCCGGCGAGGATATGGAGGTGCGGCTGGACGATATCGTGGCCATCGAGCCGCAGCTTTAGGAGGCAGGATGCTCGACTGGTTTTCCGTCGCCTGGGTCAAGGCCTTCCACATCATCGCCATGGTGTCCTGGTTCGCCGGCCTGTTCTACCTGCCGCGCTTCTTCGTCTATCACGCCAACCATGCCACGGGCCCGGTGCACGAGCAGTTCTGCATCATGGAGCGCAAGCTCTACCGCTTCATCATGCGCCCAGCCATGGTGCTCACCGTCGTCCTTGGCCTGCTGCTGGCGGCGATCGAATGGGACATGGTCGGCCACGAGCCCTGGTTCTGGATCAAGATGCTGCTGGTGGCGATGCTGCTCGTGTTCCACTGGCACAACGGGCGGGTGGTGCAGGCCTTTGCCGAGGGCCGCAACCGCTACAGTGAGCGATTCTTCCGCCTCTACAACGAGCTGCCGACGCTGGTGCTGATCGGCGTCGTCATCATGGTCGTGGTGCGCCCCTTCTAATCTGAGGCTTCTGAAAAAAACGCATCCATGCGGTTTTTCAGTACGCCAAGG
>DATLWN010000261.1:0-4357 GCA_035576305.1 Mariprofundaceae bacterium | reverse complement strand
GGGATGTCTCCTTGATGTCCGGCAGCGTTGTCATTCTTCGCATCCTTCGACGCCGATGCTGATGCCGCGCGGGGCGTGCATCGGCGTGTCGTTTTATTGAGGGATTCATGCCCCACGGTCGCACATGACGCGTTCCCGCCTGGCGGTCGTGGCCGACATCGCATCCCTCTTTTCGGCCGTGGCACGGGCGCAGCCCGGTACACCACTGCTATCTATCGAATAAATATGAATGAATGGCCCGACAGGGAAAATACGTATAAGTACGTATGAAAGGCCGGTTCAGTAATAGGCGGAGATCCGTCCGAAATAGCGTCGGTAGCGGTATGTCAGGATCGTCGTCTGTGCCTTGCTGAGATTGTCCTCATACCCTGCCGCCAGGGCCAGATGGTATTTTCTCGACAGCATGGCCTGCAGCCTGACCGACCATGTCGTCATCTTCTCCTGCATGTATTGGCCCGGGATATCGGTATACAGGGTGCCGCTCTGCACATGGGGGTAGTTTCTGTACGCGTACTTGTAATCGGGCAACAGCGTCAGGCGATCGGATGTGCCGGGCACCGGCAATTCGGCCTTGAGCTGGATCGCCATCTCCCGGTAGCGGCTGTCCAGCGATGCCGGGCCGATGACGGGATCGTTGTTCTTGTTGGTGCGTTCGAGGGTGTAGGTGTAATCGATGCTGAGTTTCGTATGCCACGAGGCGCTGGCGGCGGTTGTACCCAGGCCGAGGCTGTAGGCATCGGCGTTCAGGTACCGCAGCGACGTCCCCTGATAGTTGTCGGTGTATTGCTTGTTGAGATAGGACGCATACACGCGGTATGCATGCGCAGGCGAGTATTTCCATATCGCGCTTAGCGTTAGGCCGGCATTGTCGTTCAGCCACTGGTGCGAAAACTCGTAGTGCTCCAGGTCGCCCTTGATGACCAGGGAGGTCCTGGCATTCGGGTGGTAACTGAGTTCCGGGTTCAGGTAATGCCCGACGAAGTCGTACTGGCGCGCGTCGGTCTGCAGATAGAAGGTGCCGTAGAACAGGTAGCTCAGCCTGGCGCGCCAGTGGGGGGTGAATTCGAGCTGGCGCGTGCTGAGCCTTCCGATCCATGTGGAGCCCTGGCTTGCCGCGCTGGGGGTAGGGGCCGTTCCCAGATAGACAGAACTCGCGGCGCCGGGATTGTCGTTGTAGAAATACTCGCCGGACAGATAGATGCTCAGCGGGCGGGTCACGGGAGCCAGGGACTCAAGGTAGTCGCGGGCCGGTTTTCCGTACGGTGAATCCTTGGGGATGGTCCCGAACTGTTCGGCCGCCAGGTTGTACGATCCGAGATCGGCCAGCATGACGCCGAGTTGGTAGCGGCTCAGATCCGCATAGGTGGGATCGCCGGATGCGACCAGGCCCTGATACAGGCGCCTGGCCTCCTGATTGCTCTCTTCGCTCTGCAGCGCGACAGCGTACTGGAATGTGTATTCCCTGTTTTCGGGATGCTGCGCATGCAGATCGCGCCATAGGGGCAGGGCCTTTTCGTACATGCCTGCCGCCTGATAGGCCTCGGCCAGCGCTGCCCTGATGCCGGGGGCATGGACCGGGGATTGGGCGACGTACTGAAGGTGAACCAGCGCCTGTTTGGGGTCGCTCTGGATCAGCAGCATCCCCAGATGGTAATGGGCCGTGAGATTGCCCGGTTCACGGTCAAGGACCTGGGCGAACTCCTTTTCGGCCCTGGCGTAGTCCTGGGCATTGTAATCCAGGATGGCCTGGTTGAGCAGGTCGTCCGGTGACTGGGCAAACGCGGCAAGGGGCGCCAGCAAGAGCATGCCCGCTGCCAGAATCGACAGAAGTTTGGGCATGCCCTTGCTTGCAGCCTATCGCTGTGGAAGGCCTACAGCGGCACCGCGTTTACGGCTTGGCCGGATGCGCCGGATGCGGCGGATGCGGCGGATGCGGCGGATGCGGCGGATGCTGGCCTTCCGGCGCGGACGGTTGGTGGCCGCCCGGCTGACCCATGCTTCCGGGGACATTCGGCTGTCCCTGCTCAGGATTCACCGGCTTCGGCGGGGAGTGCATCGGTTTCGGCTCGATCAACCCCGGTGCCAGCGGGCTGATACCCAGCCGCTCCACGTCCTTCGGGGTGATGCTGCGCTCCTGTGGTACCTGGCCGACCGTGAAGTGCACGAACTGGCCCGGCTTGACGAGCACCGTTCCGCCCTTCAGGCCGCGTCCGACGATGGCGCCCTTGAACAGCATCACATCCGTGTAGGGGGATTGCTTACCATTCTCATCCGGAGGCAGCACGATCACACCGAACTCGGTGCCCCGTACGCCGATGTTGGCTGTCTGCGTTGACACGCTAAAGCTGTCCGATGCGCGCTTGAGCTTGGTCACCAGAAAACGCACCTTGCCCCACATCAGATAAAAGGTCCCCGCCACCAGTCCATGCTGGTCCGTGTCGTAGCGGTCGATGCGCATGCGGCTTCTGGGACCAAGAAAGACAACGCTGTCATCACTCATGACGAGGCGTACCTGCCCCGTCTTGCCGGTCTTGATGACGTCGGCGGGTTCGACCATGGCGCCGGAAGCAAGAGCGATCGTCTGCTGGCCGCGAATGGCCCAGACATCGCCGCTGGCGGATTCCACCTGGCCGGCTGCAGCCCATGTGAGGGATGGGCACAGCAACAAGCCCACAAGTACAATGAGATAACGCATGATGTTTCCTCCCGCCCATGGCGTATATATGTATCCCACCTCACATATTACTAAGGGCTAATGCTTACATTAGGACAACGCCGTATGGCCTACAAGAGCAAATTCGGGGTTTTGTGACGGTTTTGTGACATGGGTCACACCGGCATGCGAAATATGTTCCCCAACGCGGGAAACGGCTATTGATTATGTGTCGAATCCGTTCAGCCTTGGCCATGATGGACTCGGGAGGGTAACCATGGTTCGCAAGCTGTTTCGCAGAAGACATCTGTCTCACGGGGAGGGTCAGGAAAGCCTGCACCGCGCCCTGGGTGTCCTGGATCTGACCCTGCTCGGCATCGGCGCCGTGATCGGGGCGGGCATCTTCGTGCTGACCGGGGTGGCCGCTGCCACTCAGGCTGGTCCCGGGCTTTTCCTCTCATTCATCGTGGCCGGTGCCGCCTGCGCCCTGACGGCCCTGATCTATGCGGAACTCTCATCCAGCATCCCGTTCGCCGGAAGTGCCTACACCTATACCTACGCCAGCCTCGGCGAGCTGCCGGCCTGGCTGATCGGCTGGGTGCTGATCCTCGAGTACGGCGTGGCCTCGGCCGCGGTGTCGATCGGCTGGTCCGGCTATCTGGGCAACCTGTTCGGCAGCACCGGCTTCTACCTGCCGGCGGAGCTGACGCACGCGCCGGGCGACGGCGGCGTCATGAACCTGCCCGCAGCCCTGATCATCCTGGCCGTCAGCACCGTGCTGGCGCTTGGCATCCGCCAGGGCAGCCGCCTGAACAGCGGCATCGTCGCCATCAAGCTGTCGGTGCTGGCTCTGTTCATCATCGTGGCCGTCGGCCATGTGAACCCCGCCAACTGGCATCCGTTTTTACCGTTCGGCTGGTCCGGGGTGATGGCGGGTGCGGCCTATATCTTCTTCGCCTATATCGGCTTCGACGCGGTGTCCACCGCGGCCGAGGAGGCGAAGAACCCCCAGCGGGACGTGCCGCGCGGCATCCTGTACAGCCTGGGGGTGTGCACCATCCTGTACATGGTCGTCTCGCTGCTGTTGACGGGCGTGCTGTCGTACACCCGCCTGAACGTGCCCGATCCGGTGGCCTTCGCCATGACCAGCGTCGGGGCGGTGAATGTGGCGCGCCTGATCAGCATCGGCGCCATCGCCGGCCTGACCTCGGTGCTGCTGGTGCTGCTGTACGGCCAGAGCCGCATCTTCTTCTCGATGTCGCGCGACGGCATGCTGCCTGAGCTCTTTTCGCGCGTGCATCCGCGCTTCCGCAGCCCGGTGGTGGTCACGCTCGCCACCGGCATCATCATCGCCTGCGTGGCCGCGTTCACGCCGATCCAGCGCGTGGCCGAGCTCGTGAACATGGGCACGCTGTCGGCCTTCACTCTGGTAGCGCTGGGGGCGCTGGTGATGCGGCGGACGCATCCCGATCTGCAGCGCCCGTTCAGGGCGCCGTTCATGCCCTGGACCTCGGTGCTGGCCATGGCCTTCTGCCTGTTCCTGATCGCGCATCTGAGCCGGGTGACGTTCGTCGGTTTCGGGATCTGGACGGTGATCGGCCTCGTCATCTATTTCGCCTATTCCCGTCACCGGAGCGTGATGGCCAAAGCCGAATAAGCGTCTCCGGCCGCGTGGGGGGGTTATGCCTCCGCTCGCGGTTCCAG
>DATLWN010000260.1:0-1835 GCA_035576305.1 Mariprofundaceae bacterium | reverse complement strand
CAGATTGACGGCGGCCCGGGTCGGGAAGGCCGTGGCCAGCAGCGGATATGCGTCGGCCAGCACCTGGCGGTCCGGGCAACGGTAGCGTTGCGAATCAAGGGCATCGGCCCATGCCAGCGCCAGCTCCCAGGCCTCCCCCGGCGCCGCCAGATAGTACTGACGCAGGCGCTCCAGCCAGGATCGGCGGCGGACATCGTACAGGGGGGCGTCATCCAGGCATTCGCTCACTTCCTTGATGCTGCCATCCGGCGATGAGGAGGCTTCGCCCAGGATGATGCCGGTGCGCTGACCCCGGCCGAACGGCACACGCACGCGCAAGCCGGTCGCCGGCTCGCCCAGCGCATCCGGCCAGGTGTAGGTGAATGGCTGCGGCAGCGGTGCGAACACCGCCACGTCGATCAGACGCCGAACGGGTTCCGGGCTCAGTGCAGCACGACCCCGGCCGCCGGCTCGTCGGGCTCGACAGGGGGCATGGCCGGCACATACTCCGGGATCATGCGGCGCAGCAGCAGGCGTACCTGGTCCACATCGCCCTCGGCCACCGCCTCCGACAGGCGTTTCAGGTGACCCTGCACATCGCGCCACGCCATGCTGCGGGATGCGGCCAGCATCAGCTTCGGATGGCGGGTGCCGGTCAGGTCCTCGGACTGGTGGAACAACTCCTCGTACAGTTTCTCGCCCGGGCGCAGGCCGGTGAAGCGGACCTCGATATCCCGGCCCGGCTCCAGACCGGACAGCCGGATCATCTGTTCGGCCAGGTCGACGATCCTCACCGGTTCGCCCATGTCGAGCACGAATATCTCGCCGCCCCGCCCCATGGAACCCGCCTGCAGGATCAGGCTGACCGCCTCGGGAATGGTCATGAAGTAACGGGTGATCTCGGGATGCGTAACGGTCACCGGGCCGCCATGGCGGATCTGCTCCTCGAACAGCGGCACCACGGAGCCTGCTGAACCGAGCACATTGCCGAAACGCGTGGTGATGAATGCCGTATCCTCGGCGCGCGCGTCGAGGTTCTGGCAATAGATCTCGGCGGCACGCTTGGTGGCGCCCATGACATTGGCCGGATTCACCGCCTTGTCGGTCGACACCTGCACGAAGGTGCCGACGCCGAACTCCACCGCCAGATCGGCGAGCTGGCAGGTGCCGAGCACGTTGGTCTTCACACCCTCGATCGGGTTGTCCTCGACCATCGGCACATGCTTGTAGGCGGCGGCGTTCAGCACCACGTCCGGGCGGTAGCGGGCGAACAGCCAGCGCATGCGCGCGATATCGCGGATATCTCCCAGATGCGCATGAAACGCGGGAACAGGATCCAGGTTCGCCAGTTCCTGCTCGATGCGGTACAGGTTGAACTCCCCATGGTCCACCAGCACCAGCGCTGCCGGCTGGTACTCGGCCACCTGCCGGCAAAGCTCGGAACCGATGGAACCGCCGGCACCCGTGATCATCACGCACCGCCCCCTGATGAACCCCTGTATCTCAGGATTGTCGATACGGATGATCTCGCGGCCGAGCAGATCGTCGATCTGCACCTTGCGCAGACGGGACACCTCGACCTTGCCGTGCGCCATCTCGCGTACGGAAGGCAGGGTGCGGCAGGCGAGATTCAGCTTTTGGCATTGCTCGACGACCTTGCGCAGCACCGGCGCCGGGGCCGATGGCATGGCCAGCAGCACCACGTCGATCTCCTGTCGCGACGCGACATCGGCAAGATCGGCCAGCCGGCCCAGCACCGGCACGCCATGGATATCCCGATGCTGCTTGTCGGCGGCATCGTCAAGAAAGCCGACGGGGATGTATGCCCCACCCCGCAACAGGTCGCGCACCAGCAG
>DATLWN010000259.1:0-1667 GCA_035576305.1 Mariprofundaceae bacterium | reverse complement strand
CCAGACCCTGCCAGTTCCCCTCGCCGGCGGCGTTGCGCTCCAGGGAAACCGAGAAGCCGTCCACCTCGAACCGCTTGATCTCGACGCGCTTGCTGAACAGCGGCAGCAGGGCCACCTTGATATCCAGATCGCCGATGGAGGCGAAGGACCGGGACGAGAAACCCTGACGGTTGGCGAGGCTGACGTTCTTCAGGCTGACGCCGATCCACGGAAACAGCGAGGCGTGGATCTCGCCGATCTCCACCTGCCGGCCCGTGGCGTTCTCGATGGCCGCGGCAATGCGCGGCTTGTAGCTCTCCACATTGATGAACAGGGGTGCCACCAGCAGGACCACCACCACGAGCGCCAGAATGCCAAGGCTGAACTTGACCGTTCTCTTCATCATCATCGTCGTACGCTCCTCGTCACCGATACTTGCTACAGGTTAGCAGCCCGTCCGCTCCCACGCCCTACGCCGCCGACTCCCTGCGACCGAGGTCGGGAAACCAGGGGGCGATCTCGTCAAAGCGCTGGAACACCCGCATCGCGCCCGCGGCCATCAGCCGCTCGGCCGGTTCGACACCGTAGGACACGCCCAGCGCCCGCACACCGGCGGCGCGGGCCATCTCCATGTCGAAGCAGGCATCGCCGATCACCTGGGTGGCGGCCGCCTCCATGCCCAGCTCATCCATGCACTCCAGCACCATGGCCGGATGCGGCTTGGAAGGGCAGCAATCGGCCGTCCGCCATACGTGGAACAGGGCATGCAGGTCGAAATCATCGAGCACGCGCAGCAGGCCGTTGCGGGATTTCCCGGTGACGATGCCCAGCCAGTAACCCTTCCGACGCAGCGATTCCAGCCCCTCCCGCACACCCGGATACAGGCTCAGGGAGCGTTCGGAATCGACATAGGCACGGCGATAGGCGGAAAGCACCGCCTCGCGAAGCCCCGGATCGAGGCCGGGGGCGAGACGATCCACCGCCGTGGCCAGGGACAGCCCGATAACGGCATGCACCGCCGATGCCTCGGGTGCGGCAAGCCCCTGGCCGGCAAACGCCGTCTGCATGGATGCGACGATCTGCTGCTGCGAATCCACGAGCGTACCGTCGCAATCGAACAGGATCAGTGCGGGCTGGCTCACCTGCCGGCCTCCTTATGTGTGTCTTTCCCGTCCGGGGCCGCCGGCGCGGGCTTGGCGGACCCGGCCGCCTTCGGCTCCTTCTCCAGCCAGTCGGCGAGCGCACGGCGCACCTGCCATCCCAGGGAGCGGTCCACGCTCAGGACCTCCGGCCTGCCCGCCAGCCGCACATAGGTGGACACGAGATCGGGGCCCGGCTTGCCCACCAGCAGGTCCAGCATGGCGGCACCGGTTTCACCCTTCACCGTAATCCGGTCGGCCCCGTCCGTCACGTGCAGATCGGCATAATGATCCGGGTTCGTCGTCACCATACGGTCCGGGCGCATGCCGGCCAGCGTCCCCAGCATGTCGTCGACTGCCTGGCCGTCAGCATCCCTCCAGTCCTTGCCGTCCTGAACCTGCCAATCCTTGCCCCGGCGCACCAGATGCACACGGCTGGACGCCGGACCTGCGGCATACAGCACGATGTCGGCGGCCCGGGCCGGCACCACGCTCGGCCAGGCCGGCATGGCCTGCAGCGCCTCGGGCGGCTGCGCCCAGCGCATCAGC
>DATLWN010000258.1:0-3956 GCA_035576305.1 Mariprofundaceae bacterium | reverse complement strand
GGGGCCATGAGCGGTCGGCGCGGCGGCTTCATCACCCTGGGCCTGGCCGCCCAGGCCCGGTTGCCGCTGACCCAAAGGCTGGCGGCGGAGCTCGGCGGCTACGTCGGCGCCGGTGGTGGCCGCGGGGGGCTGGCCCTGACCGGCGGCGGCCTGTTCCTGCGCAGCAATCTCGGCCTGTTCTGGGATACGGGGGCCTGGGGGCGCATCGGTGCCGGTGCCAGCTATGTGGCCGCGCCCTACGGCAGCATCCACAGCACCCAGCCCTATATCGCCTACCAGTATGCCTTCAATAGCTGGAGCGCCGACGGCTGGCTGCCGCCGGCGGATTCCCCCGGCATCGATTCCTATGTCAACCCGACCGAGGAGGAGTTCGCGCTCGTCTACCGCCACGATCTGATCCCGTCCGGGGTGCGGACCAGCGGCGGTGCACCGCAGCACCGCACGCTGAAGCTGATGGGTATCGAGTGGCACCGTTATCTCTCCGATCACTTCTATCTCAGTGCGGAGACGGAGGGCGCGATGGGCGGCCAGAGCAATGGCTACATGCAGATCCTGCTCGGTGGCGGTGTTCGCCTGCACCTGACCGATTCGACCGCCGTGAAGCTGACGCTCGCCGCCGGACCGGCCGGCGGCGGTGACGTGGCCACCGGCGGCGGCATCATTGTCGATGGCAGCCTCGGCCTGCAGCAGTATTTCAACGAGAAGCTGTATGTGGAGGCCGACGGCGGCTACACCAAGGCGGTGCACGGCAGTTTCCGCGCCTACAGCATCTCCGGCAAGCTGGGCTACCGCTTCGGTACGCCCGATACCCCGGACGACAGGCTAGGTGAGGATGACTTGGCACCGTTCCCAAGGCGGCATCTGCGCTGGCGCATCACGCACCAGACCTACAAGGGCGCCGATCCGCTGTGGCGCAAGAGCTATGCCGATCGCAGCATCGACCTGCTGGGCTTCCAGGGCGATTACTTCCTCAACAACCACTTCTACCTGACGGGGGAGGCGATGGCCGCCTACCATGGCAAGGCCGGCGCCTACATGACCGGGCTGTTTGGCGCTGGCGTGCAGCTGTCGGCCGGATCCTTCCCGCTATTCGCCTACGCGGAAGGCCTGGCCGGGGCGGCCGGCGGCGGCGGTGTCGACGTCTCCGGCGGCCTGGTGTGGCAGGCCAATGCCGGCCTGGGTTGCCGGCTGCCGTATCACTACAGCCTGATGGCCGGCTACGGCCGCATGCAGTCGATCAAGGGGCATTTCAAGGCCGATGTGCTGAGCCTGTCGCTGGCCCACCGCTTCACGCTGTTCGCGATGTAAGGGGGGAGGATGCCGATACTGATGCTGAAGGCCTTCCATGCCGGCTGCGCCGGTCTATCGCTGGGTCTGTTCGTCTGGCGCGGGATGCGCGTGCTCAGGAAAAGGCCGGTCGCCTCGAGGCTGTGGGGGCGGATCGTGCCGGACGGCGTTGATATGCTGCTGCTGGCCAGCGGCGTGGCACTGGCCTGGATGCTGCGTCAGGTGCCGCTCGAATCGCCCTGGCTGACGGCCAAGCTGGCAGCCGTGATCCTCTACATCGGGCTCGGCTTCATCGTCATGCGCCTCGGCCGCACGCAGGACGTGCGCCTCGCAGCCTGGGTGGCCGCGCTCGTCGTGTTCGCCTATATCGTGTCGGTGGCCGTCAGCCGATCGCCGTTGCCCTTTCTCAGCTGATCAGTGGATGGTAGCCGGGCTTGCCGGCGCCTCGCCGATGGCCGGCAGCGCCGGGAACTCCGTCGCCGGCGGGGTCGGATCGGTCAGCGCATCGAGGAACATCAGCAGCGCATGCTGCTCGGTATCGCTCAGTCCCAGCGGCTTCAGCTCGTTGCCCGGATCCAGGCGATCGCCGCCCTTGTTGTAGAAATCGATGACGTCCGCAAGCGTCGGCAGGCTGCCGTTGTGCATGTACGGGGCCGTGCGTCCCACCTGCCTGAGATCCGGGGTGCGGAAGGCGCTGCGGTCCTCGGCCTTGCCCGTGACCTCGTAATGGCCCGGATCGATGCTGTTCATGCCGGTGTTGTGGAAGCGGAAATCGCTGAAGTAGGGCGGGGTATGGCAATGCACGCACCCGGCCTTGCCGGTGAAGACCCTGAAGCCCTGTTTGGCGTCGTCGGGGATCGCCTGGCTGTCGCCGTTGATCCAGCGATCGAACGGGGTGTCATGCACGACCAGGGTTTGCAGGTAGGCGGCCAGCGCCTGGCTGATCTCGTCCACGGTGATCGTGGGGCTATGGAAGATGGCCGTGAACTGGCGGCGGTATCCGTCCAGCGCGGCGATGCCGGCGACCACCTCGCGGCCGCTGTGTTCGCCCGTGCCCTCGTTCTCGGTCAAGTGGCCGGCGATGGCTGCCTCGAGGCTTGTGGCCCGGCCGTCCCAGAAGAAGCTCTTGCGGTAGCCGACGTTGACCAGCGCGATCGTGTTGCGTCCCAGCGTCAGCTGTTGCGGCATCGGTCGCGGCCGGCCGTCGGACCATTCCAGCCCCGGCACATGGCACTGGGCACAGGATGTGGCATCGGCACCGGTCAGGCGCGGATCGAAGAACAGCTGCCTTCCCAGGTCCACTTCCTGCCTGGATGCGGCGGATGGGGCCGGCGGCAGGCGCCAGACGGCCAGGTCGGATGGTATGGGTGGCTTCGCAGAGACGGTGTTGGCGGCAGCATGGAGGTTCGGGGCCGTACCCAGCAGGATCAGGACGCTGAATATCGACAGGGTGCGGGTCCGGTACAGGATCGGCTGCTGCAGTCGCAATCTAACCTCCATGGTCAACTCCGCCCCGCATGGCATTGTAACATGTGCCGGGGGCTTGGAAAGCCTCAATTCTCAGGGTAGGGCAGCGGGTCCTTCAGATGCAGCTCCGCGAAACCCTGGCGGCGGAAACGGCAGGAGTCGCAATGTCCGCACGGACTGCCGTCCGGCTGCGGGTCGTAGCAGGAGCGGGTCAGGCCGTAATCGACGCCAAGCCCTTGGCCGAGAGCGATGATCTCCGACTTCTTCAGCGTGATCAGCGGGGCCGCGATCGCGAGTGGCCTCCCGGACATGCCGGCGCGCGTGCCCAGGTTCGCGGCGCGGACGAAGGCATCGAGAAACTCGGGCCGGCAGTCCGGATAACCCGAGTAGTCGACGATATTGGCGCCGATCACCAGGTGCCGGGCCTGCACGGTCTCGGCCACCGCCGCGGCCAGTGACAGGAAGATCAGGTTGCGTGCCGGCACATAGGTGACGGGGATCTGGTCGGAGGGCGCCTGATCCTTCGGCACGGCGATGTCGTCGGTCAGTGCGGAGCCGCCGATGGCGGCAAGATCCACCCGGATGACGCGATGGCTGGCAGCACCGAGCGAGGCGGAAACCCGGGCGGCGGCATCGAGCTCGATGCGGTGGCGCTGGCCATAGTCGAAGGCCACGGTGTGGCATTCCCAGCCCTGGCGCCTTATGGCCCAGGCCAGGGCCGTGCTCGAATCCAGCCCGCCGGAGAGCAGCACGACGGCCGTGCTCATACGCCCTTCGCCTCGCCGCCCCAGATATGCTTGTGCTGCTGCAGGTGCAGGCGGACGGGAAGCCGGTCCTCGATGAGCCATTGGGCCAGCTCCGCCGCCTCGATCTCGCCCCAGGCCGGCGAAAGCAGGATGGGCAGATTAAGATCAGCCAGCGCCTGCTCGGCGATCATGGCGCGGGCCCATTCATAGTCATGGCGGCCCGTGATCACGAACTTGATCTCGTCGCCGCCCGTGAGCAGCGCCAGATTCCCGATCAGGTTTTTTTCCATCTCGCCGCTGCCCGGTGTTTTGAGATCCAGGATGCGGCGCACCCCCGCCGGCACATCGGCGATGTCGAAGGCCCCCGACGTCTCGAGCTGGATCAGGCGTCCGGTTTCCACCAGCGCCGCCAGCAGGTCCAGGCAACCCGCCTGGGCCAGGGGCTCGCCGCCGCTG
>DATLWN010000257.1:0-1874 GCA_035576305.1 Mariprofundaceae bacterium | reverse complement strand
CCCCGGCTGCGTGGCCGGGGTGGTCGGAGACACCTCGACCGGCGGCGGACCCTCCTCGTCGTCGGGATTGGTGCTGGTATTGGCGGCCCAGGCCGGGGAGCCGAAACCGATGCCAACCAGCAGCAGGCCGATGGCCACGATGCGCGCGAACATGATGCCTCCTTCTCCGGCCCGCCGACGTTGCAATGCCGGGCCGCGCGTGCAGCATATCCGACGACGGCGCCCGGCGCCAATGGAGGGGTCCGCGTGAAAGCCTATCTCGACCTGATGCAGCACGTGCTGGAGAACGGCACCCGCAAGGAGGACCGCACCGGCACCGGCACGCTGTCGGTGTTCGGCCACCAGATGCGCTTCGACCTGGCCGAGGGCTTCCCCGTCGTCACCACCAAGAAGCTGCACCTGCGCTCGATCATCCACGAGCTCTTATGGTTCCTGAAGGGCGAGACCAACATCGCCTACCTGCATGAGCACAAGGTCTCGATCTGGGACGAGTGGGCGACGGACGCGGGCGACCTCGGCCCGGTCTACGGCTACCAGTGGCGCTCGTGGCCAACGCCGGACGGGCGGCACATCGACCAGATCACCGCCCTGATCGAGCAGATCAGGGCGCGGCCCGACTCCAGGCGGCTGATCGTGTCGGCCTGGAACGTCGCCGACCTGCCGGACGAATCGGTGTCGCCGCAGGCGAACGTCGGTCAGGGACGCATGGCGCTGGCCCCATGCCATGCCTTCTTCCAGTTCTATGTCGCGGAAGGAAGGCTGTCCTGCCAGCTGTACCAGCGCAGCGCCGACATCCTGCTCGGCGTGCCGTTCAATATCGCCAGCTACGCGCTGTTGACGATGATGGTGGCGCAGGTGGCGGGGCTGAAGCCCGGTGAGTTCATCCATACCTTCGGCGATGCGCACATCTACCTGAACCACCTGGAGCAGGTGCAGATGCAGCTTTCGCGCAAGCCGTATCCCTTGCCGGTGATGAAGATCAATCCGGACGTCACGGACATCTTCGGCTTCACATTCGAGGATTTCGAGCTGGTCGGCTACGAATGCCACCCGCCGATCAGGGCCCCGATCGCCGTCTGACACTTACGGCTGATTGCGCATGAAATCCGCCACCTTGTAGAGGGCGGTAGAAATCTCGGCGCGCAGCGCCTTGTCCTCGACCTCGTCAGCCAGCGCCTGGTTCATGCAGGCCATCCACTGATTGCGTTCCGATTCCGCAATGGCGAACGGCATGTGGCGCATGCGCAGCCTCGGATGCCCGTACTGCTCAGCATACAACTGAGGCCCGCCCATCCAGCCGGATAGGAACATGAACAGCTTCTGCTCGGCTTCCCGCAGGTCGGCATGCATGGCGCGGATGCCCTTCGCCTCGGGCAGCGTGTCCATGATCTCATAGAAGCGGTGCACCAGCCGGCGCACGCCGTCCTCACCGCCGATGCGCTCGTAATAGCTTCTGGAATCAGTACTGATCTGCATGGTCGGCGCAATCTACTGCCCAGGCGCGATCTCTCCAGAAAAGTTTTGTTGGAAAGGCGGCGTCTAACCTTCGTGCTAAACAGCGCAGCGGCCAAGGTTACGGGTGCGTATACCTATGAGTCCTACAGTTATTCCCTTCCCCGGACCAGCCTTCGCTCACGACATTCGCCGAGTCGGCGCATGCCCTTAGCACCAGCTGTTGCCCCGGTGCGCGGGGAAGTTCCATCGGCGAAAGCGGCGAGATCATGAGCACGACCTGCTGGCCAGGGGCCAGGGCTGGCGTCTGGGCGACTGCACTGCGCGTGGCTGCGCCGGGTGGTGTTACTTCGAGGCGGGTCGAGGATGCCGGCGCGGCTTTCGATCCCTGATTCTTGACCGTGGCCTTAACCATCAGCATC
>DATLWN010000256.1:0-2450 GCA_035576305.1 Mariprofundaceae bacterium | reverse complement strand
GGCGGTGCAGCACGCGGCGGCGCTCGGCAAGGTGCGGCGGCGCGGGGTGCGTCCGGCCTGGCTGCGCCTGTGGCCGGCGAAGAAGCTGTTCTTCGCCCAGGCCCGGAAAAAGACGCTCGAACGCTTCAAGCATCTGGAGATCGAGGCCAGCTATCCGGCGCTGCCAGCCGCACTGGCCTTGCTCGAGGAGATCGTCGGGCTGGGCGACGGGCAGGCCTATGCGCGCGAGGCCGAGTCGCTGGGGCGGCTGGCGGTCACGCCGACCTGCAAGAACCTGATCCGCGTCTTCCACCTGGGCCAGGCCCTGAGCAAGCAGGAGGCCGTGAAGCGGGGACGGGAGGCGGCGGCTGCGATCCGGCATACGGCGGTCTACGGGGCCGGTGCCATGGGCAGCGGCATCGCCTGGGTGGCGACCAGGACCGGTGATGTGGACCTGCACGATGTGTCCGAGGAGGCGGTCGGGCGCGGCCTGAAGGCCATCGCCCGTTTCGCCAAGCGCGATGCCGGGCGCATGCAGCGCATCCGCCCGGTGCTCGACAGCTCCGGGCTTACGCGCTCCCAGGTCGTCATCGAGGCGGTGCTCGAGGACATCGAGATCAAGCGCAGGCTGTGGGCCGAGGTCGAGAAGGGGGTCCGGCCCGAGGCGCTGCTTCTGACCAACACCTCCTCGTTGTCGGTCAGCGACATGCAGAAGGATGCCGTGCACCCGGAGCGCATGGCCGGCCTGCATTTCTTCAACCCGGCGCCGAAGATGCCGCTGGTCGAGGTGGTGGCCGGGAAAAAGACGGCCGCGCACGTGCTCGATACGACGGCGGCGCTGGCCGCCGCCTGGGGCAAGTATCCGGTCATCGTCGCCGATCGCCCGGGGTTCCTGGTCAACCGCTGCCTGATGCCCTACATGGCGGCGGCGCTGTCGCTGGTGGAAAGGGGGCAGAAGCCGCAGCACGTGGACGGGGCGTTGAAGGCGTTCGGCATGCCGATGGGGGCGATGGAGCTGGCCGACCGCGTGGGCCTGGATATCTGCCTGCATGTCGGCAACCACCTGTCCGAGGCCTTCGGCCAGCGCTTCGCCATGCCCGCCTGGTTTTCGCGCATGGTGGCGGACGGCATGCTCGGGGAGAAATCCGGCCGCGGCTTCTTCGCCTACAGCGACGGGAATGTCACGGGGCTGAACGCGGACCTGACGCATTACCTGAGCGGCGTGGATACGTCCGAACGCGGGCCGGATGCCGACATCGGCAGCGATGCCGGCGCCCCGATGAGCGATGCGGACATCGTGCATGCCTGCCTGGTGCCGATGCTGATCGAGGCGCTGGCCTGTCTGGAGGAGGGCGTCGTGGCCGCGGCCGACCAGCTGGATGCCGCCCTGGTCTTCGGCATCGGCTTTCCGCCGTTCCGCGGCGGGCTGCTGCATTATTACGCGGGCCTGCCCAGGGACGAGCTTGGCGGCCTGATCAGCAGCCAGGGCCGGGAGTCGCCAGCGAACCTTGAAACGCTTTATGCCTAGAGCAGGGTCGGACTGTCCGGGGCTGGCGCGGGCCCGCGAGGCCCGAAGCCTTGCCGGGCTGCTGCTGGAGATGCCTGCATCCTGGGGCGAGCGGCCATTGCTGCGCACCCGGCAGCCGGACGGCCGCTGGACGAGCATGGCGCGCAGCCAGGTGCGCCAATCGGTGCTGCGCATCGCCGCCTGGCTGCAGGGGCACGGCATCCGCCCCGGCGATCGCGTCGGCATCCTGTCGCACAACAAGGCCGAATGGCTGATGGCCGATTTCGCCATCCTGGCCATCGGCAGCGTCACCGTGCCGGCCTATTTCACCGATCCGCCCGAGGCGGTGGCGCATGTGTTCCGCGATGCCGGTGTGTCGTTGATCCTGGTCGAGCCGGGCGAGCAGCAGCAGAAGCTGGCCGGCCTGGATATGCCGACGCTGCCGCTGACCGGGGAGGGGGAGACGCTGGCAGCCATCGCCGCCGACGCCGCGTGGGACGGGCGGCTCGAGGCGGTGGAGGTGAGCCGCGACGACCTGGCGACGCTGATCTATACCTCGGGCACGACGGGGCTGCCGAAGGGGGTGATGCTGACGCACGGCAACATCCTGTCCGATGTGGCCGCATGCATCGAGGCCGTGTCGGTCTGGCCCGACGACGTGTTGCTGTCCTTCCTGCCGGTCTCCCATGCCTTTGAACGCACCGTCGGGCATTTCCTGCCCATGGCGGCCGGCGGCGAGATCGCCTATGCCGAAAGCGTGAACACGCTGATGCGGGACATCCCGGAGGTGCGGCCGACGGTGATGATCTCGGTGCCCCGCCTGTACGAGAAGATCTATGCCGGGGTGCAGGAGAAGCTGCATCAGGGCCCGGCGTTCAAGCGCTTCCTGTTCACGCAGGCCCAGCGGCTCGGGGCGGAGCAGCGGCGCCTGCGGCAGCAGGGAAGGGCATTGCGCGGCGGCAGG
>DATLWN010000255.1:0-12485 GCA_035576305.1 Mariprofundaceae bacterium | reverse complement strand
GCCCTTCCCGACAGCTTTGCCGACCTGGCAGCCCAGGAATCGCCCTCCGTCGTGAACGTCAGCACCACCGAGATGGTGCGGGGGCCGCAAATCATGCCGATGCCCTTCGGGCAGGGGTCCCCGTTCAACGATTTCTTCCATCAGTTCTTCGACAATCCCCAGCCTCAGGAGCGCCATTCGCTCGGCTCCGGATTCATCATCTCTTCCGACGGCTACATCCTGACCAATAACCATGTGATCAAGGGCGCGGACTCGATCATGGTCCGCCTGACCGATGACAAGGAGTACAAGGCCAAGGTCGTGGGCAAGGATTCCAAGCTCGACCTGGCGCTGCTGAAGATCGACGCCAAGGGCCTGCGCCCGGTCAAGCTCGGCGACTCCGACAAGATCCGCGTCGGCGACTGGGTGGTCGCCATCGGCAACCCGTTCGGCCTCGGGCAGACCGTCACGGCCGGCATCGTTTCGGCCAAGGAGCGGGTGATCGGTGCCGGTCCGTATGACGATTTCATCCAGACCGACGCCGCCATCAATCCCGGAAACTCCGGCGGACCGCTGTTCGACGCCCAGGGTGAGGTCATCGGCATCAATGCCGCGATCTACACCCGCAGCGGCGGCAACAACGGCATCGGCTTTGCCATCCCGATCAACCTGGCCAAGGCCGTCCTCAACCAGCTCAGGACCACGGGGCATGTGCAGCGGGCCCGACTGGGTGTCGAGATCGCCGATATCGACGAGGACACCATGAAGGCGCTCGGGCTCAAGAGCCAGTCGGGGGCGCTGGTGCAGCAGGTGGAGGCGGGCTCGGCGGCCGAGAAGGCCGGCATTCGCCCCAGCGACGTGATCGTCATGTTCGATGGGCATCCGATCCGCAAGGCGCATGACCTGCCCTTCCTCGTGGCCAGCCGCAAGCCGGGGGAGAAGGTGTCGGTCGGCATCATCCGCGACGGCAAGCCGATATCGCTGGATGTGAAGGTCGAGGCCATGCCGGAGGAGTCTTCCGAGACCGCCAGCACCCAGGACCAGGGCGGCGATAAGGTGCAGCTGGGCGTGGCCTTGCAGGATCTGACGCCGGAGCTGCGCGATACGCTGCGCGCACGGGTCAAGCACGGCGTGGTGGTCAAGCAGGTGATGCCGGGCATGCCTGCGGACCGGGCCGGCATCCAGCGCGGTGACGTGATCTACCGTGTCAACGGCAAGGATGTCGACAGCCTCGATGCCTTCCTGCAGATGGCGAAGCATTTCCATGCCGGCGAAGCGCTCAGGATCATGATGGACCGCAGCGGGGACCAGGTGTTCGCCCTGGTGATGTTGCCCGAGGAAAACAAAGACCAGTAAGGTGATGCCCGTTCCGCATGTACAGATCATGGGTCGCGCGGATTGCTGTCTGTGCGACGAGGCGGCCGAGGTCGTGGCCGATGCCGCCCAGCGCCGCCTGTGCACATGGGAGAAGGTGGACATCGGTACCGATGAGACGCTCAGCCGGCGCTATAGCCTCGACATACCGGTCGTGCTGATCGATGGCGAGGTCTGTTTCCGGCATCGCCTGGATCCGTCGCAATTCGGGCAGGTGCTGGCCGTCAGAAGCCGGGAAAGGGGAGTGCAGGCATGATCAAGCGCTGGCTGGTTGTTCTCGCCGTCCTCGGGGTGGCCATCGGGCTGGCCTGGGTATCGCTGCCGACCATCAACCAGCCGCCCAAGCCGAACACACCCGAATTGCCGTTCACGCTGAAGGATCTGAAGGGCGTGGCGCAGTCGCTGCCCAAGGGCAAGGTGGTGCTGCTGAACTTCTGGGCCACGTGGTGCCCGCCGTGCCGCGAGGAGATCCCGTCGCTGGTCATGCTGCAGCGCAAATACGCCGACAAGGGGCTGGCCGTCGTCGCCGTGTCGGTGGACAAGAATGCCGATGACGTGATCAGCTTTGCCCGCGAGTACGATCTGTCGTTCCAGATCCTGCACGACCCGGATGCCGCGGTATCGCAGCAGTACGGCGTCTACAAGTATCCGGAGACTTTTCTGATTGATCGCAACGGCATCATCCGTCAGCATCTGATAGGCGCCGTCAACTGGATGAGTGCGCCGGTCCTGCAGGGGATCGAGGGGATGCTGAATGAACCAGGAGGCCCCAAGAAGGCCAGCTGATGCCGGAAAGCGGGGCGGGCTTCACGCACGCATCGACGCCCTGCGCCGGGAGATCAAGGAACACAATTACCGCTATTACGTGCTGGATGCGCCGGTCATCTCCGATGACGAGTACGATCGCATGCTGCGCGAGCTGGAGGCACTGGAGGCCGAACTCGGCGAGCCCGTTCCGGCCGATTCCCCGACGCAGATCGTCGGCTCCCCGCCCAGCCAGACCTTTGCCTCCCGCGAACATGTCGTGCCCCTGCTGTCGCTGGCCAACGCCTTCGAGGAGCAGGAGGTCAGGGATTTCGACCGCCGCGTGCGCGAGGCGCTCGGGCTGGACGCGGTCCGCTACATCATCGAGCCGAAGATCGACGGCCTGGCCGTGAACCTGCGCTACGAGCAGGGGCATCTGGCCATGGCGGCGACGCGCGGGGACGGGCGCAGCGGCGAGGACGTCACGGACAACATCCGTACCATCGGCGATATCCCCTGGCAGCTGAAGGGCGGCTCCGTGCCGGAGCTGCTGGAGGTGCGGGGCGAGGTGTACATGTCCCGGCACGGCTTCGCCGAGCTGAACCGGGCGCAGGAGGAGGCGGGGGCGCAGCCGTTCGCCAATCCGAGGAATGCCGCGGCGGGTTCCCTGCGCCAGCTCGATGCGCGCGTCACCGCCCAGAGGAAGCTGCGCTTCTTCGCCTATGGCGCCGGCGCCGGCGCCGAGCACATCGCCAGCAGCCAGTCCGCCTTGCTGGCGGCCCTGAAGCACATGCATTTCGCCGTCCAGGACACCCAACGGGTGGATGGGGTCGACGGGCTGCTCGCGGCCTTCGCGGCTTGGCAGGCCAAACGGCCGAAGCTGGCCTACGAGATCGACGGCCTGGTGTACAAGGTCGATGATTTCGGCCTGCAGGAGCGGCTGGGCTTCATCGCGCGCTCGCCGCGCTGGGCCGTGGCCCACAAGTTCCCGGCCCAGGAGGCCGAGACCGTCGTCGAGCGCATCGTCTGGCAGGTCGGTCGCACGGGCGTGGTCACGCCGGTGGCCGAGATGCAGCCGGTGGAGGTCGGCGGCGTCACGGTGTCGCGCGCCACGCTGCACAACGTGCAGATTCTTAACGAGCTGGGCGTGTTTCCCGGGGCGAAGGTGGTGATCCGCCGTGCCGGCGACGTGATCCCCGAACTCGTGCGCGTGCTGAACAAGGGCGAGAAGGCCCCGGCGCCGGCGCCGACGCGTTGTCCGGTGTGCGGTGCCCATGTCGTGGCCCTGCCCGATGAGGCGGCGATCCGCTGCAGCGGCGGCCTGTCCTGTCCGGCGCAGCTGAAGGAACGCCTGCGTCACTATGCCTCGCGCACGGCGATGGATATCGAGGGCATGGGGGAGAAGCTCGTCGAGCGGCTGGTGGACGAGAGGCTGGTCGATTCGGTGGCCGGCCTGTACGTGCTGGACTGGGAGGCGATCGCTTCCTGGGAGGGCATGGGGGAGAAGAAGATCGCCAACCTGAAGCAGGCACTCGATATCTCCAGGGCCCGGCCGCTGGCGCGTTTTATCTATGCCCTGGGCATCCGCCATGTCGGCGAGGCCACGGCCGACACCCTGGCCCGCTATTTCGGTTCGCTCAATGCCTTGCGATCAGCCGATGGCGAGCAACTGCAGCATGTGTCCGATGTGGGGCCGGAGGTGGCGGCAAGCATCCGGGCCTTCTTTTCCGAGGCCCACAACCTCGATGTGCTGGACAGGCTCGAAAAGGCGGGTGTCAGGCCGGTCGCTCCAAAGCACAGGCCCATCGCGGGGCATCCCCTGGCCGGCAAGACCGTGGTGCTGACCGGCACGCTGGTGCGTATGACCCGCCAGGAGGCGCAGGCCGGATTGCGCGAGGTCGGGGCCAAGGCGGCGGGCTCGGTGTCGAAGAAAACCGACTACGTCGTCGCCGGCGAGAATGCCGGCTCCAAGCTCGACAAGGCCCGTGAGCTGGGCATCCCCGTCGTCGACGAGGATCAACTGATCGCATGGCTGGAAAAATAAGGAGAATATTCAGCATATCGCCCACGCAGGGTTGACGATGCGGGGTCGTCCCCTTATGTTGCGGCCCTTCCTTTGGGGGATCGTCTAATGGTAGGACAGCGGACTCTGACTCCGTCAATCTAGGTTCGAATCCTAGTCCCCCAGCCAGTTTTCGCTGATGAACGATTATTCACACGGCCTTCATGGCCGGATCATGGCCATCCATCATAGTCACGGTTGTCTGGCGCCCATCCCTCCTCCCCTCCCTAGCGATTCGCGTCAGACAACAAGGCCCCGGAGCAATCCGGGGCCTTTCTCTTTTGGGGCGGCGCCGACGGACCCTAGGTCAGGCGGATGTCGGCGACGAGCGGCAGATGATCGGAGCAGATGACGGGCAGGGTCCGCAGCGACTCGATCTCCAGGGAGCCGCCGACCAGTACATGGTCGATGCGGCGTTGGGGGTTCCAGCTGGGGAATGTATTGGGAATCGGTCCGGCGAACAGGCGCAGGCCGGTTTCCTCCAGCAGGTGCCGCATCTCATCCGAATTCGGCGCGCAGTTCATGTCCCCGGCCACGATGATGTCCCGGTGATGGTGGACCAGATGGGCCAGATAACGCATCTGGCGCAGGCGGCTGCTCTTGCGCAGTGACAGGTGCGTGCCGATGAAGGCGATGGAGCGCCCCGCAACCTGGAAGGTGCATTCCAGTGCCGCGCGTCCATGGCGGGAGGCCGGCAGGCGATGCTCGATCAGACGGGACCATGGCAGCTTGGAGAGCAGGCCCTGCGTCATGCACGCCAGGTCGCTGAGCTCGCGGGTGATCAGGGCGTGGGCATAGGGAAAGCCCGCCTGCTGGGCGATATAGTCCATCTGGTGGATGTAACGGCTGCGGAAGGAGCCGGCATCGGCCTCCTGGATGGCCACGATGTCCAGGGACGACACGACATCCGCGATGCGGTCGAGATTGACGTGCGACTGGGAGTGCGGCATCAGATAGCGCAGGCTGTGCGTGACCACGTGCGAAAGCCGGCCGCTGCCGATGCCGGCCTGGATATTGAAGGTGGCGATGCGGAAGCGCGAGGCGTCGTCGTGACTCATTCGGGATCCTCATCACCCGGGATGTCCAGCGCCTCGGACGCCTCGAGATCGACCTGCTCGATGCGGGAGAAGCGGTGGCTGATCTTCCTGGCCGAGATGTGGATGTCCTGGGTGTCCTTGTTGGCCTGTTCGATGTGCTTGGCCAGCTTGTCGAAGCGCTGGCCGAAGCGCTCGAAATCCTTGGCGAGCTCGGCCAGGTGCTGCTGGATGATATGCACCTGCTCGCGGGTTTCGGCATCCTTCAGGGCGGCGGCGATGGTGGTCAGGATGGCCATCATGGTGGTGGGGCTGGCCATCCACACATGCCGCTGTTGCGCCAGGGCCACCAGATCCGGATGCCGGGCATGCAGCTCGGCGAAGATCGCCTCGGAGGGCATGAACATCATCGCGGCGTCGGTGGTCTCGCCCGGCAGGATGTAGCGTTCCGCGATGTCGAGGATGTGTTTGCGCACGTCCTGCTTGAACTGCGAGGCGGCCTGCCGGCGCTCGGACTCCGGGCGCTCCGGATCGACGCTGGCCTGGTAGTTCTCCAGCGGGAATTTGGCGTCGATGACCATGTTGCCGACCGGCTCGGGCAGCTTCAGCAGGCAGTCGGCCCGGCGGTTGTTGCTCAGCGTGGCCTGCAGCTCGTAGGCCGAATCCGGTAGGGCCTGGCGCACCAGCTGGTGCAGCTGGATCTCGCCGAAGGCGCCGCGCGCCCGCTTGTCGGTCAGCACGTCCTGCAGGGAGACGACATTCTGGGAGAGCTCGGCGATGCGTTCCTGGGCCTTGTCGATCACGGCCAGGCGTGTCAGCACGTCCGTGAACACCTTCTGCGTCTTCTCGAAGCCCTGGCTCAGGCGTTCGTCCACCCTGCCGGAGATGGCATCCAGGCGCCGCTCGGCCATCTGGGAAAGCTCGGCGAAGCGCTGGTTCAGGGTGTCGGTGGTGTTTTTCAGGGAAAGCTGGACGCTGTCGGCGATATGCTTCTGGGTTTCACCGAGGCCCTTGCTCAGACTTTCCGAGAGCAGGCGCTGCTTGTGTTCGATGACCTCGCCGAGGCGGGCGATCAGCAGGTCCTGATCGCCTTTGCGAGCCGCTTCGCTCGCGGACAGCGCCGACTGGACGGCATCCAGCCTGTCCCGAAGCTCGGCGATGGCGGCAAGGCGCCGGAGCAGCACGACCAGCAACAGCAGGATGAGCGCGATCCCCGCGGCACCGATCCACAGCGCGATGCGCAGATCGTCGCTCATGGGCGCGATCCGAGAAAGGTTTCCCGCATGGCGAGGATACGAGCCTGCAATGCCTTTTCCTCCTCGGTGTGGGCGGCGATCCCGGTCACGGGTTCCGGGCGTCCGTGTTCGTCGATCGCGACAAACACATAGACCGCGTCCATGACAGGGGCCTGGTCCCCCTGTGCCAGCCACATGCGCACCGGCACCCACAGGCTGGTATGGCCGGTCAGTGCCACCCGCGCCTCGATCTCGATCTGCTCGCCCGTTGCGGCACCCCGGAAGAAATGCGCCTGGTGCACGCCAACGGTCAGGCAGCGCTGGCCGGCATGGCGGTATGCGGCAAGAAAACCGGTTTCATCGGCCAGCGTCAACAGCCGTCCGCCATGGATGGAGCCATACCGGTTCATGTCCTGGGAACGGATGTGGTAGCCGATGCGGATGATGGTGTCGCTGATGCGGTTGCCCATATGACCGACAATGTAATGGCTTTGTCCGGGGAAAGGTACCCGGAATCGCTGTGGGCATGGGCGTTCCTCGCATCGCCGGCGCCCATGTCGGCGTCGAATCTTTGAAAAGGCGCTGCTACACTGGACGCCATGGATGCACGGGCCGGATGGGGTTCCACATATCGCCGTGGCATGGTGCGGCTGCTGCTTCTCATCGCCATGGCGATGCCGGCGGGATTCGCTTCGGCCGCTCAGGAAGCCGTGGAGCTGCATGCCGATATCGAGCCGGATGTGATCTATTGCGACGTGCAGCTCGGGCAGAATCTCGATGTCCTTGCCGCCACGCTGAAGGACGGCACCCAGGTGACCTTTTCCTGGACGGTCAAGGTGTATGCGGTCAAGCCGTACTGGTTCGATTCGGAGGTGGCCAGCGTGCGTATCGAGCATCAGGTCGTCCCGGATCTGGTGGCGCGCAGATGGACGATGACGGACCTGACCACGGGCATCCACCGGCGTACCGATTCGCTCGATGAGGCCATGACGTTTCTGACGCGGCTGCAGCATTTCCCCGTCATCGATCGCAGCCTGTTGGCGCCGGGCAGGAATTACCGTCTTGAGATCCAGCTTCAGGAGGTCAAGGGCGAAATCGAGCGAGGATGGTGGGCCCGCCTGTGGGGGAGTGAGCAGACCACCGGCACGCTGGTTTTCTCACTGCCATGAGATTCGGCTGGATGAAAATCCTGCCATTCGTGATGGCCACGCTGCTGATCGCGCTGGCGCTCGGGCTTTGGCCGGCCAAGCACGGCGGCCTCCTGGCCTGGATCAATATCTCGCTGCTGTTGATGCTGGCGCTGCTGGTGCTTCGCTACGGCGTGCGCCTGGCGCGCGAGCGCAGCGAAACGCGGCCCGGATCGCGCCTCAGGGCCAAGCTGGTGATGGCCCTGGTCGGCATGTTGCTGGTGCCCTCGATGATCCTGCAGCTCGCGGCCTCGCAAATGGTGGAGCGGGGCATGGACGTCTGGTTCGACGTGCGCGTCGATACCCTGCTGGATCGCGCCCTGGGACTTGCCCAGGGCTTTTATACGCGCGTCGAGACGGAGCTGGAACACGGCCTGCGTTCCTACATGACCGACACCACGTTGCTGCTTGCCATGGACGACCAGAATTTCTCGGCCATCGCCTCCCGTTTGTCGGATATCCGGGCCGAGGAGGGATGGCGGAGCCTGCAGTTGTTCGATGCGAGCCAGCGCCTGATCGCCGGCGTCGATGCCGAGTCGCTCAGCATGCTGACCGCCGAGCCGTTGACCGATGCCGCGCGTTCGGCCATGACCCTCGGGCGGGTGGTCACGGAGCTGCAGCAGGTCGACGGCCGGGAGACGGTGGTGGGGTATGCGCCTTTGCGCACGCCGCAGGGGCTCGTGGGGCTGCTGCGGGCGGAGGTGCAGCTGCCCCAGAACGTGGTGCAGACCTCCCGCATGGTCGAGGAGGACTACAAGACCTACCGGGAGCTGGAACGCAACCGGCAGTCGATCCGCGCCCTGTTTGTGCACGTCATGCTGCTGGTGACCCTGATGGTGGTGATGGTGGCGGGCATCGTCGCCCTGATCTTCGCCCGCCGGCTGACCGCGCCGATCGGCGAGCTCGCCTATGCCCTGGGGCGGATCACCGAGGGCGATCTGACGGTGTCGATCCCGGAGGCGCCGCAGGACGAGCTGGGGCTGCTGGTGCGCTCGTTCAACCGCATGGCGGCCCGGCTCAGGGAGAACGTCCAGGCCCTGGAACGGGCGCAGGACGACCTGACCGAGGCCCTGACCAGCAGCCGCCAGCGCCAGTACGTGCTGGAGACCCTGCTGGGGAATCTGCAGTCGGGGGTGGTGCTGGACGATGGCGAAGGCCGCGTGCGCCTGGTCAACCAGTCGTTCCGGTCCCTGCTGTCCCTGCCGGATACGTGGGGAAGCGGCAGCGAGATGCGCACGGCCTTCACCGGCCGGCTGCAGCCGGTGCTCGAATTCTACGAGGAGTTGCTCGGCCAGCCCCAGGGGCAGCTGCAGCGGGAGTTCGAGCTGATGCTGGGCCAGCGTCCCCTGCATATCCTGGCGCGCGGGGTACGGCTGACCTCGGTGGGTTCGGCCGGCTTTTCCGGCCATCTGATGGTGCTGGACGATATCAGCTCCCTGGCCGAGGCCCAGCGCAGCAAGGCCTGGGCGGAGGTGGCGCAGCGCCTGGCCCATGAGATCAAGAACCCGCTGACGCCGATCAAGCTGGCGGCCGAGCGCCTGCAGCGCCGGTTCCGGTCCGATGCCAGCGATGCCGATGTCTTCGATACCTGCACGCAGGCGATCATCGGGCAGGTCGAACGCATGCAGCGCCTGATCGCCGACTTCTCCACGCTGGCGCGCATGCCGAAGCCGCGCATGCAGCAGACCTCGATCACGGCCATCGTGCGTGAGATGCGCGAGCTGTTCAGCGCCTACGAGCGCGTCGAGGTGAAGGTACCGGCCAAGGATGTCCGTTGCGAATGCGATCCGGATCAGATCAAGCAGGTCCTGATCAATCTGCTCGATAACGGCCTGGCCGCGACCGCGGAGAAGGGCAAGGTCCGACTGAGGGTGGTGCTGACGGACGGGATGGTCGAGTTCCATGTGCGGGACGACGGTGTCGGTATTCCCGAGGAGGAGAGGCAGTACATCTTCCAGGACTATTACTCCACGAAGCCGAGCGGCTCCGGCCTCGGCCTGTCGATCGCGCGGCGCATCGCCGAGGATCACGGCGGCGATCTGGTGCTCGAATCGGCCGGCCATCCCACACACTTCTGCTTGCGACTTCCGATGTCGCATATGAGCATGGTCCAGTCATGAATGCGCGTGTCATGATCGTCGATGACGAAAGGCCCATCCGTGAATCCCTGCAGGGGCTGTTGGAGGATGAGGGGTATGCGGTCGTGTGCGCCGCCTCCGGCGAGGAGGCGGTGGCGCGGTTCCGCAAGCAGCCGGTGGACTGCATCGTGCTGGACATCTGGATGCCGGGCATCGATGGCCTGGAGACGATGAACCGGCTGCGGCAGATGGATGACGATGTGCCGGTGATCGTGATGTCCGGCCACGCCACCATCGACACCGCCGTGCGCGCCACCCGGCAGGGGGCCTACGATTTCCTCGAGAAGCCGCTGTCGTCCGAGCGCCTGCTGATCCTGCTGCGCAATGCCGTCGAGAAGCGCCGGCTCGAGCTCGAGAATGTCGACCTGAAACAGAACATGCAGATGCAAAGCCGGCAGGAACTGATCGGCGTCGGCACGGCGATCCAGGGGGTGCGGGCGTTGCTGAAGCGGGTGGCGCCGACCGATACCCCGGTGCTGCTGCTCGGCGAGCACGGGACCGGCAAGCGCGTGGCCGCGCGCCTGCTGCATGCCTGGTCGCGCCGGGCCGAAGGCGCGTTTATCGAGGTGAACACGGCCAGCATCCCGGAGCCGCGCATGGAGTCCGAACTGTTCGGACACGAAAAGGGGGCCTTCACCGGCGCCCTGCACACCCAGCGCGGGCGTTTCGAGATGGCGCATCACGGCAGCCTGTATTTCGATGAGGTGTGCGAGCTCGGCCTCGGCACGCAGGCGAAGGTGCTGCGGGCATTGCAGGAACGCACGATCCAGCGTCTCGGCAATCCGAGCCCGCTGCCGGCCGACGTGCGCCTGATCGCCGCCAGCGCCCGTGATCTGGACCGGGAACTGCGCGAGGAGCACCTGCGCGAGGATTTCTATTACCGGCTGAACGTGGTCACGGTACGCATGCCGCCGCTGCGGGAGCGCATCGAGGACCTGCCCGCGATCATGGATGTGCTTGCAGCCGAGCAGGCCCGCATCCTCGGGGGTGTGGCGGTCCGTTTTTCCCAGGAGGTCATCGCCATCATGCAGGCCTATCCCTGGTCCGGGAATCTGCGCGAGCTGCGCAACTATATCGAGCGTTGCCACATCCTGATGCCCGGCGAGGAGATCACGCCGGAGAACATGCTGGCCCTGGATCCGTTCCGGCAACCGAGCCAGCCGGCCGCCGCACGCGGCTTCGATTTTTCCGGCAACTTCCATCATGCGCGGGATCATTTCGAGCGCAGCTTCCTGCTCCATCATCTGGAGAGGAACGACTGGAACATCAGCCGTACGGCAGCGGACATCGGGATGGAGCGCAGCCAGTTGCATCGTAAGATTCGGGCGTTCGGTCTGACGCAGTCGGCAAGGAAGAAGGAATGAACATACTGATACTTGGGGCGGGTGAGGTCGGATTCAACCTGGCACGGCGGCTGTCCATCGAAGGCAATGATGTGGTGGTCGTGGACCAGGATCCGGAGCGGCTGCAGCGCGCGGCCGATTCGATGGACGTGCAGACGGTGCTCGGCTATGCCTCGCATCCGAGCGTGCTGGAGCGGGCGGGGGCGGAAAACGCCGATCTGCTGATCGCCGCCACGACCAACGACGAGGTCAACATGGTGGCCTGCCAGGTCGCGCATACGCTGTTCAAGGTGCCGACGAAGATGGCCCGTCTGCGCGAATCCGAATACACGGGCAACCCCTCGCTGTTCGCCCGCGACGAGATGGCCATCGATCTGGTGATCTCCCCGGAGACGGAGGCCGCCAAGTCCATCATCAAGCGCTTCCAGATCTCCTCGGCCGTCGACGCCCAGGATTTCGCCGACGGCAAGGTGCAGTTGCTGGGCCTGCAGGTGCCGCCGAAGGGGGCCCTGGCCGGCGTGTCGCTGGCCGATATCGATGAGGTGCTCAACGACGTGCGTGCCTACGTGGTGGCGCACGAGCACAACCATCGCTGGCGCGTTCCCGATGCATCGACGGTGCTGCTGGCCGGCGACAGCATCTATGTGGCGATCGACCGCCAGCATGTGCAGCGCTTCCTCTCCGGCACGGGATCCCAGCCGGTCCACGGCACCGGCCGGCACGTGATGATGGTCGGCGGCGGGCACGTCGGCTATATCGTGGCGCGGGAGCTGGAGCAGCTCGGGATATCCCTGAAGGTGATCGAGCACAACGAGGTCAGGGCCGAGTGGCTGTCCGAGCATCTGGGGCGCAGCGTGGTGATCCATGGCGACGCCATGGACCGCGAGCTGCTCGAACAGGAGTCGGTCGATCGCATGGAGCATTTCATCGCCCTGACCAACGATGACGAGACCAACATCCTGGCCAGCCTGATCGCCCGGCAGTACAAGGTGCCCCACATCATCACGCTGGTGAACCGGGACATCTACTCGGATCTGGTGCGCCAGATCGGCCTGAACGTCACGGTGTCGCCCAAGTTCACGACCTTTTCGGCCATCATGCGCCATGTGCGCAAGGGGCGCATCCTCGGCACCTCGCCGCTCGGCGACGGCACGCTGGAGGTGATCGAGGCCGAGGCCCTGCAGCCCTCGAATATCCTGAACAAGCCGCTGAAGCAGCTGCAGCTGCCGGCCGGCACGGTCATCGGTGCCATCATGCGTAACGGGGAGGTGATCATCCCGGACGGCAAGACGCTGATCCGGCCGCACGACCGCGTGATCATGGTGGCCCACAGCACTGCCATGCGGGCCGTGGAGAAGCTGTTCGAAGTGCACCTGGAATTCTTTTAGG
>DATLWN010000254.1:0-2049 GCA_035576305.1 Mariprofundaceae bacterium | reverse complement strand
GAAGCCCCAGTATTCCAGAAGGTCAATCTCGTCCTCCTGGGCCATGCCGTACATAGCGGCGAGAAGGCGAGGATCGACGATGGGCACGCCAACTGATGGTTGGGCGTTCGAGCTTGTGGTTTCCTTCTTATCTGCCATCAGAGGATACCGACCACCTTCATCGAGGCCACCGCCACGCCGAGTTGGTAGAGCACCTTCGACCAGTCCAGGGCGCTGCTGAGTGGATCGAACACCTGCAGCTTCTCCGGCACCACGATGACGTCGCCCGGCCCGATCGGCTTCTTGTGCCAGCCGTCGTACGAATCGACCATGCCGTTGGCGCGCACGACATAAATGCGCCCGGTATCAGCCATGCGCGTGGGGCCGCCGGCACGGGCGATGTAGTCGTCGCGGCTCAGCTGCTTCTGGTACAGCAGGGCGGTGTTGTTGTACACCTGCCCGATCACCATCACCTCGTCCGGCTTCTGCGGCACATATAAAGAGTCTCCATCGCGCAGCGTCAGGTCGAAATCCGTGCCCTTCAGCTGGGCGATGTCCTCCAGGTGGATCACCAGCCGGCCGGTGGCCTTGACCTGCTGCATCTGCACCAGCACGCGCTTGGCCGCCTCCAGCCCCCCCTGGCGCTCGGCCAGCAGCTTGGGATCGGTGATATTGGTCTGCACGGCCTGCTGCTGGGCGATCTCGGCCTGGATACGGTTCGCCATGTCATCGATCTGCTTCTGCTGCTCGGCGCGGATCGACTCACGCGTGAACACGGCGGCCCTCAGATAGGCCTTGTCGGTGAAGCCGCCGGCGCGCGCCAGCACGCTGGACAGATGCTCGCCATCGCGGATCGCATACGCGCCGGGGAAGCGCACCTCGCCGCTGACCGTCACCTGCATATGCTCCTGCCAGTCGGTCAGCTGGCGCACCATCACCACGTCGTAGGGCATCAGCGGCACATCGGCACTGCGATCGCCGGCCAGCAGCTTCCCGAGATCCACCTGGAAATGACGGGCGATACGCTTCTCGCCGTTCTCGACCGTGTAGCGCGTGATCTCGACCTGCTTGGTGTAGGCGCTGGGCAGCAGATCGTCCGTCGAATGGATGAGGTCGGACAGCATCAGCTGCGGCGTATAGCCGTACAGCCCCGGGCGCTTGACGGCACCGGTCAGCGTGACTTCACCATGGGAGATGCGCGGTACCGCATGGATCACGACCAGATCGTCGCTGTGCACTTTCAGTGCCTGGCCCTTGCCGTCGAGCTTCAGGTCGATGCGCTGGCGGTTGCCGTCCGGTCCGATGCGGTCGATCTGCGCCAGCGTGGTGTCGGCCGAGGACATCAGGCCACCAGCCAGATGCAGCACTGCACCCATCGTCTGCTCGCGGTTCAGCTCGTAGATGCCGGGGCGCACGACATCGCCGGCCACGGCCACGGTACCCCGGATCGGCGGCACGAACACCACATCGCCGGGCAGCACGCGCATGTCCTTGCTGGTATCCCCGTTGAGCAGGAAATCGTACAGGTCGATCTCTCGCACGACGCGCCCGTGCCGCTTCAGCTGGATGTGGCGGAGGCTGCCGTGCTTGGACACGCCGCCGGCCACGAACAGCGCGTGGGAGATCGTGGACATGCCGCTGACCAGATACGAGCCCGGATTGCGTACGTCGCCGAGCACGAACACGCGCAGCGAGCGCAACTGGCCCATGGTGATCGAGGCGGTGACGCCGGTCAGCTTCTGGCGGATGTTCTCGGCCAGCAGAGCCTTGGCGTTCTGGAAACTGAGCCCGGCCAGGGCGATGGGGCCGACGTCGGGCAGGCTGACCAGGCCATCGCGGTCGATGACCAGGGCCAATTGATCATTGCGGCTGCCGAAATACTGGATGCGAACCTCGTCGCCCGGCCCGAGCACGTATTCGGCCGGTACCGGGATATCGCTGGCCGGGAAGAACATGTTGGGATTGCCGCTGAACAGGTTATATCCGAACTGCTTCAATGCAGCTGCGGTGGCCTCCGGCGGCGCTTCCGCGGTGATCCCCGAGCGCAAGGTCCCGACCGAAGTCTTGGGT
>DATLWN010000253.1:0-5257 GCA_035576305.1 Mariprofundaceae bacterium | reverse complement strand
GGTGCGTCGGCGAGCTGCTGGCGGCCATGGGCCGCGAGCGCCAGGTGCTGGTGGTGTCGCATCTGCCGCAGGTGGCGGCCTGTGCGGCGCAGCAGGTGCGCATCCAGAAGATCGAGGGCGAGCGCACCGTCACCCGGGTCGAGCCTTTGTCCCGAGAGGCGCGCCTGGACGAGATCGCGCGCATGCTGGGCGGTGCCGATGCCCAGGGGCGCACGCATGCCGCCCAGATGCTGGCGCGCGGCCAGGGGGCCCAGGCATGAGCATGCACCACATCGCCGTGCGCATGGCCGAGACCGACGATGTCGATGCGATCTACGACCTGCTGCGGCCCTTCGCCGAGGCAAGGATCATCCTGCCGCGTTCGCACGACGATCTGTACCAGCACCTGCAGGAGATCGTCGTGGCCGAGTACGACGGCAAGCTCGTGGGTACGACGGCCCTGCATATCTACGGCTCGAACCTGGCGGAGATCCGCTCGCTGGTGGTGCAGCCCGATTACCAGAAGCGGCAGATCGGACGCCTGATGATCGAGGCCGCCGAGCAATGGGCCGCCGGCCTCGGCGTCGCCCGCATCTTCGCCCTGACCTATGTGCCAGATTTCTTTGCCAAACTCGGCTACCGCCAGGTGCCGAAGGAGACCCTGCCGCACAAGGTGTGGACCGTGTGCGTGCACTGCGCCAAGTTCGCGGACTGCGACGAGATCGCGGTGGAGAAGCGCCTGTCCGATGCGCCGATCGAACCGATGCGGCTGATCCCGATCATCGAGGTCAGCCAGCCGGACTGAACGGCGGGGGCTTCAGTCCTCGGGCAGGGTGGAGAGCATGGCGCGCACGGCCGATTCCGCCGCCTCGAGGCGATCCGTATCGCGGCCGCTGAGGCAGATCTTGCCGGACGCCGGATGCGTACAGTGGCTGGGATAGGAGCCGATCTCCACGTCCGCGAACTGCTGCTGGATGGCCTCCAGCCCCTGGGCGAACAGGCTTTCGCGCAGCGGCACCTCGATCTCCCGGCGCATGTACGGCGTGCCGCCGAAACCCGGCAGGATCGCCTCGAGCTGCGAGGCGAAGATCTCCGGCACGCCGGCCAGCACGTAGACGTTGTCGATATGCGCACCGGGCGCGATCGTTTTCGGGCAGCGGATCAGGCGCGCGCCCTCGGGCATCTGCGCCATGCGCCGGCGGGATTCGTTGAGCCCTTCGGGGCCGAAGCGCTCCTCCATGATGCGCACGATGGCGGCGTCCTCGACCAGGGGCACGCCGAAGGCGGCGGCCACCGCCGCCATCGTGATGTCATCGTGCGTGGGGCCGATGCCGCCGCTGGTGATCACGGCGTCGTATTGCCGGCGCAGCCGGTTCAGCGATTCGGCGATCGCCTCCAGGTGGTCCGGCACGATGGCGATCTCCTGCAGCCGGCAACCCAAGTCGAACAGGCGCTGGGCCGCCAGCCAGGCGTTCGCCTCGCGCGTGCGGCCGGACAGGACCTCGTTGCCGATGACCAGGATGGCGGCTGTCTGGTGCTTCATCATCCTTGCATCCTAGATGCCGGGCCGGGGAACTGCCAATCGCCGGCATGTGACACGCCGGCCATCAAAAAGGGCACGGATTGCTCCGTGCCCTTATCCCCGGAACCGCGGGTTTCAGTGCAGATGGCGCAGGGCGGCGATGCGCGCCTCGGTCGGGGGGTGGCTGGCGAACAGCCCGGCCATGCCGCCGTGGATCTTCAGCGTGGCCAGCGCATCCTGCGGCGCCAGGCCGCCGTGCTGCTCCTCGGCCGGCTCGGTGCGCTGCGCGATGGCCTCGATCTTCTGCAGGGCGCGGATCATCGCATCGGCGCCGTAATGGCGCGCGGCATGCGCGTCGGCACGGAACTCGCGGCGGCGGGAATGCCACATGACGACGATCATGGCCAGAATCGAGAACAGGATCTGCAGCACGATGTCGACGACGAAATACACCAGCATGTTCGGCTGGTCGTCGCGCGAACCGGCGCTGGCGGCGATGCGCGCGATGAAGCCGGCCAGGAAGTAGACGAAGGTGTTCATCAGCCCCTGCAGCAGGGTGGTGGCGACCATATCGCCGTTGCTGACATGCCCCATCTCGTGCGCCAGCACGGCCCGCACCTCATCGTCGCTGAGCGCGTTCACCAGCCCCGAGGACACCGCCACCATCGAATGGTTGCTGCCCGGGCCGGTGGCGAACGCGTTGGGGGTGTCGTCCCAGTACACCCATACCTCGGGCATGCGCACGCCGTCGCGCCGCGCCAGCTCCTGCACGGTGCTGTACACCAGGTGCTCCTTGGGGGTGGCGGGGCTCGTCACCTGCTGCATGCGGTACATGCTCTTGGCCATCGGCTTGGACATCAGCAGGGAGATGAAGGCGCCGCCGAAGCCGAACACCGCGGCCCAGGCGAACTGCATCGTGGTCAGGGAATGGCGCAGGTCGATGCCGAAGCGTGGCAGCACGTAGTGGATCAGGATGTTGCCGGTGATCGACAGGGTCAGGAAGACCAGGAAATTGGCGATAATCAGCAGGAAAATGCCTTTGAACCAGCGCATGGTTGTCCTCCGGAGGGGAATGCCTGGAAGCAATGTGGGGCCTCGGTTCCCGAAATTCAAGCCTTGAAAGCGGGGCCACTTTGACCTTACATAGAATGCATGAGCGAACGCACTCTCGATTCCGAAGTCATCGATCCCCAGGCCGCCAAGCCGCAGCCCGCGGAGGGCCGCATCGCGGTGGCCAGCGAGGTGCTGCCGCCGTATCTGACGCTGCTGCCGCTGTCCAACCGGCCGCTGTTCCCGGGCCTGGTGGTGCCGCTGGTCTACGAGGGACAGGACATCATCAAAAGCATCAGGCAGCTGGCCGAGCGCCACGAGCATCACGTCGGCCTGGTGCTGCTGCGCGATGAGACGAAGCCGTTCGAGTCGGCCAACCTGTACGACGTCGGCGTCGTGGCCAAGGTGATCAAGGCCGTGGAGATCGAGGGGCACAGCCTGCATCTGGTCGTCGAATGCCTGAACCGCTTCCGCATCGAATCCTTCGTCGAGGGCGAGCCGCTGCGCGCCCGCGTGCACTACCACTACGAGACCTCCTACCAGGACAACCTGGAGATCCGCGCCTACACCGTGGCGGTGATCAACACCATCAAGGAGCTGTTGAAGCACAACCCGCTGTACGAGGAGGAGCTGCGCCTGTTCGCCTCGCGCGTCGGCGTCGACGAACCGCATCGCCTGGCCGACTTCGCGGCCAGCCTGACCACCGCCGACCGCACGGAGCTGCAGGACATCCTGGCCACCTATCCGATCTTCGACCGCCTGAAGAAGGTGATCTCGCTGCTGAACAAGGAGCTCAACGTCAGCAAGGTGCAGCGGCGCATCCGCGAAAACATCGAGGAGCGGGTGTCCGCCCAGCAGCGCAAGTTCTTCCTGAACGAGCAGCTGCAGGAGATCCGCCGCGAGCTGGGCATGGACAAGGACCCGCGCGAGCAGGAGCTCGAGCGCATCAAGAAGCGCGCCGAGGGGCTGGTGTTCTCGGAGGAGGCGCAGAAGGCCTTCGACGAGGAGATCACCAAGCTCTCCACCATCGAGCCGAGCTCACCGGAATACACCGTCACGCGCAATTACCTGGACTGGCTGGTCAGCCTGCCCTGGGGCAAGTACACCAAGGACCGCTTCAGCCTGAAATCGGCGTCCGCCGCCCTGAACAAGCACCATTCCGGCCTGGAGGACGTCAAGGACCGCATCCTCGAGTTCATCGCCGTCGGCGGCCGCAAGCAGCAGGTCGGCGGCTCCATCGTGCTGTTCGTCGGCCCGCCCGGCGTGGGCAAGACCTCGCTGGGCCGCGCTATCGCCGAGGCGGTCGGCCGGCCGTTCTACCGCTTCTCGGTCGGCGGCATGCGCGACGAGGCCGAGATCAAGGGCCACCGGCGCACCTACATCGGCGCCATGCCGGGCAAGCTGATCCAGGCGCTGAAGCGCGTGGAGGTGGCCAATCCGGTGATCATGATCGACGAGGTCGACAAGATCGGCACGGATTTCCGCGGCGATCCGGCCTCGGCGCTGCTGGAGGTGCTCGATCCCGAGCAGAACAGCGATTTCATGGACCATTACATCGACGTGCGCTTCGATCTGTCGCACGTGCTGTTCCTGCTGACCGCCAACCAGCTCGACACGGTGCCGCCGCCGCTACTGGACCGGGCGGAGATCATCCGCCTGCCCGGCTACATGGCCTCGGAGAAGATCGAGATCGCCCGCAAGCACGTGTGGCCGGCGCAGCTCACGGCGCACGCGCTGACCCGCAAGGAGGTGGAGCTGACCCCGGCGGCGCTGGCGCACCTGGTCGAGGATTACGCCCGCGATCCCGGCGTGCGCGGGCTCGAGCAACTGTTGAAGAAGATCCTGCGCAAGGTGGCGCGCAAGCTGGCGGAATCCCCCGAGGCGGCGCCGGTGCATATCGGCGTGCACGAGCTCGAGGAGTATGTCGGCAAGCCGCGCTTCCGCGAACAGGCCGTCAAGCTGGGCGTCGGCCTGGCCACGGGCCTGGCGTGGACGGCGCTGGGCGGCACGACGCTGACGCTGGAGGCCACCGTGGCCCATCGCGACAGCCGAGGCCTGAAGATCACGGGCCAGCTGGGCAAGGTGATGCAGGAGTCGGCCGAGATCGCCTATTCCTACATCACGTCGAACCTCGAACGCTTCGGCGGCGATGCAGCCTTCTTCGACAAGGCCTTCGTGCACCTGCACGTGCCGGAGGGCGCGGTGCCGAAGGACGGGCCGTCGGCCGGCATCACCATGGCCACGGCGCTGCTGTCGCTGGCGCTGGATAAGGTGCCGGCGGCGATGGCCATGACCGGCGAGCTGACGCTGACCGGCGAGGTGCTGCCGATCGGCGGCGTGCGCGAGAAGCTCTTGGCGGCCAAACGCCTGGGCATCGGCGAGGTCATCCTGCCCAAGGCCAACACCGTGGACGTCGACGAACTGCCGAAATCGGTGGCCGAGGGCCTGAAGCTGCACTACGCCTCGCACTTCAAGGACGTGGCGCGTCTGATGTTCGGCATCCGCATGCGCCCGGAGAAGGCCAAAAAGGCCAAGACCTGATCCGCCGCATCCAGGGCATCGGCGCGCCGTGTCGGCGGGCGATCACTTCATGTTGTGGATGATCTGATTCTCGGTATCGTGCAGGGCCTTCAACATATTGGAGATCGTCTGCATGGCTTTTTGCCGTTCATCCTCGTAGTTCTGTAGTTGAATATTGGCCATTTG
>DATLWN010000252.1:0-2732 GCA_035576305.1 Mariprofundaceae bacterium | reverse complement strand
CGAGCAGTGCCACGACGAGGCGGGCATCCGCTGGCCGGCGCATCTGGCGCCGTTCCAGGTCTCCCTGGTCTCGCTCGGCACGGCGGAGGCGGTGGCGCACGTGTCCAGGCAGCTGTACACGGCGCTGGCCGAGGCCGGTTTCGAGGTGCTGTGGGACGAGCGCAACGAGCGCCCCGGCGTCAAGTTCAAGGACGCCGAACTGATGGGGATACCCGTCAAGGTGGTCGTCGGCGAGCGCGGCCTGGCCGAGGGCGTGGTCGAGGTCGGCCTGCGCCGTGACAAGCCGGTGACGCTTGCCCCGGAAGAGGTGCCGGGCTGGGTCGCCGGCGCCCTGGGCGGAGCGGCATAGTTGAACCCCGTGCAACTGGGGCTGCGTCTGAAGGCGGTACCGCCGAAGGCCTGGCTGGCGGTGGTGCTGGTTCTCGGTTTTCTCATGACGGTCCCGGTCTGGCTGGCCAGCACGCCGGAGGAGCGTCAGCAGTTCAGTCAGACCACCGCGGCGATGCAGGTGGTGGAGCAGAACACCGGCCCCCTGAACCTGAGCCCGGCCGACCGGCAGCGGCTGAAGGCGTTGCTGGAGCCCGAGCCGGAAAAGAAGGCCAACGACTTCGAACGCACGGTGTGGATGAAGGACATGTTCCAGCTGATCCGTCCCTGGGTGGAGACGGACAGCGAATGCGAAAGCATCGCGCGCTGGGTCTACACCTACTCGGTCCGCTACGAGCTGTCGCCGGAGCTGATCCTGGGCGTGATCGCGGTGGAGTCGCGCTTCGACCATTTCGCGGTCAGCAATGTCGGGGCCCGTGGCCTGATGCAGGTGATGCCGTTCTGGAAGGATCAGCTCGGCTCCCCCTCCGACAACCTGTTCGAGATCAGCACCAACATCCGCTACGGGTGCGCCATCATCCGCCATTACCTGAACCGCTACGGCAAGCTTTCCAAGGCCCTGGCGGCCTACAACGGCTCGCCGAACGACCGCTGGTACCCGGCCAAGGTGTTTGAGCAGATGAAGCGTTTCAAGGCCGAGCACATCACCATCAGCAACAAGAAGCCTTCCGGTTAGGCCTGCTTGCAAACCGTTGACGAAAGGGATCGGATGAGCCGGGCGACGGATGCCCGAAAAAGGAGTCGAGTATGCGAATGATTGTGGGTCTTATCCTGTGTCTGTTTCCGCTTCCAGCCCTGGCCGGCATCTTCAGCCTGTCCAGCCCGCAGGTCGCCAACGGCGCCTACGTGCCGAGCCAGCAGGTCTTTTCCGGATTCGGCTGCACCGGGGGCAACACCTCGCCCGCGCTGAGCTGGATCAATCCGCCGGATGGGACGAGAAGCTTTGCCGTCACCGTCTATGACCCGGATGCGCCGACCGGCAGCGGCTGGTGGCACTGGGTGGTCTTCAACATCCCGGCCACGGCCAGCTCCCTGCCGGTCGGGGCGGGTTCCGTCGATTCCCACCTTGCGCCTTCGGGTGCCGTGGAGAGTCGCACCGACTTCGGCATGACGGGCTATGGGGGGCCGTGCCCGCCGGTCGGCGACACCCCGCATCACTACCTGTTCACCATCTATGCCCTGAACGTGGACAAGCTGCCGTTGACCAGCGACACCATGCCCGCAATGGTCGGCTACTACATCCACCAGCACATGCTGGGTTCGGCCCGGATCACCGCCCTGTACGGGCGCTAGGCCTCGCCGGGCGCCGCCAGCGCCTGTTCGAGCACCTGGCGGAACATGGCCTCGGTCAGGCGGCGGGTCTGCGTGTTGTAGCGGGAGCAGTGGTAGCTGTCGGTCAGCCGCCGCCCGTCCGGAAGCACATGCACGGCGCCGTGCGCGAACCCGTAGTGCGCCGGGCGTAATCCATAGGCCGTCAGCACGGCCCGGTGGGCGATGGTGCCCAGCGCCAGCAGCCGGCAGTCCGCCGGCAGGGAGCCGATCTCGCGGGCCAGATACGGGTTGCAGGCGCGGATCTCCGCCGGCTCCGGCTTGTTCTGCGGCGGCAGGCATTTGACGGCGTTGCTGATGCGCACGCCGTGCAGGACGAGATCGTCATCGGCCGATTCCGATACCGGCCGGTTGCTCAGTCCCAGATCGAACAGCGTCCGGTACAGCAGGATGCCGGCATAGTCGCCGGTGAAGGGGCGGCCGGTGCGGTTGGCGCCGTGCATGCCCGGGGCCAGGCCGACGATCAACAGCCGCGGCGAGGCATCGCCGAAGGGCGGCACCGGCGCGCAGTGATAATGCGGATGTTCATCGCGCACCGTGTCCAGGAACCCGGCCAGGCGCGGGCACAGCCGGCAGCTGGGATCGAACACCTCAGACAAGGCCGCGCAGCCTGTCGGCCAGCAGGCGTATCGCCCGGCCCCGGTGTGACACGCCCGCCTTCTCGTCGGGGCCGGCCGCGGCGAAGGTCCTGCCCAGCTCGGGGCAGAAGAACAGCGGATCGTAGCCGAACCCCGCCTCGCCGCTTGGGGCCTCGACGATGCGGCCCTCGACCTGCCCCTCGGCGGTGACGGGATGCCGCCCGTCCGGCCAGGCCAGGTGCAGGGCGCAGACGAAGCGGGCGCTGCGGTGGGTGATGCTCTGCATGGCCGCCAGCAGCTTGGCGTTGTTGTCGGCGTCAACAGCGGCGGGCCCGGCATAGCGGCTGGAATAGACCCCCGGGGCGCCATCCAGGGCATCGACCATCAGGCCGGAATCGTCGGCCAGCGCCGGGCAGGCGTTGACGGCGGCGAAGGCCT
>DATLWN010000251.1:0-3205 GCA_035576305.1 Mariprofundaceae bacterium | reverse complement strand
CCGCTGGAGCAGTGGCTGCGCGAGCTTGCCGGCCAGGGCGGCTATACGGGCAGCTTCACGGCCCGCTACATCGAGCCGCTGATCTACCCGGCAGGACTCACCCAGGCGATGCAGTGGGGCATCGGTGCGGCCATCCTGATCTTCAACCTTGCCATCTACGGCGCCATCTACCTGCGGCTGCGGCACCGGCGAACGGCGCGCTGAACGGACCGGCCGCGCCAGCGGCCGCCTGACATACTGCCGTAACATTCGGCCGGCAGGCTGCCGGGCGTGGAGAACGGTCACCCAAGCACCAGCACTGCCGACAACCCGTCCGCGGGGAGCCCCCCGCCGCCCTCCCCCCGAAAGAATCAGGCCACCAGTGGCGAGGCGCCGCGGGCGCTGTTCGCGGTCAGCTCGCTGGGCCTCGGCCACGCCACCCGCACGCTGGCGGTGATCCGCGACTACCTGCGCCAGGGCTATGCGCTCACCGTGGTCTCGACCGGCAATGCGCTGGCCTTCCTGCGCCTGGAGCTGCAAGGCGAGGCGGCGGTCGAATTCCGCGACATGCCCGACTATCCGCCGCTGGAGCGCGGCTCGGGCTGGCGGCTCTATGGCTATCTGCTGCTCGACCTGCTGCGCACCTGGCGGATGATCCGCGCCGAGCACCGCGCGCTGCAGGCCATGGCGGCCGACTACGACTTCATCTTCAGCGACGGCAAGTACGGCTTCTACAGCCAGTGGACACCGTCGTTCATCCTGTCGCACCAGATCGCCTTCGTGCCGCCGAAGGGGTTGCGCGAAACCGCCTGGCTGACGGCGAATCTCAACGTCGCGGCACTCGGCAAATTCGACATGCTGTTCATCCCGGACTATGCCGGGCCGAGCCTGAACCTGGCCGGCAACCTGGCGCACTCCGCCGCACTCCGCCACTGCCCGCACCGCTATGTCGGCATCCTCTCCTCCTACCGCCACCTGGAGCTGCCGCAGGACATCGACGTCCTGTTCGTGATCAGCGGCTACCTGCTCGAACACAAGGCGTCGTTCGTCCAGGGCCTGCTGGAACAGGCGGCCGGCCTCGCCGGCAGGAAGGTGTTCGTGCTCGGCGATCCCAATGGTGACGAAGCCGCCTACGACCACTACCGCCGCGACGACCTGCAGATCCACAGCGTGGCCAGCGGCGAGCTGCGCCAGGAGCTGTTCAACCGTGCCCGCGTGGTCGTGTCGCGCTCCGGCTACACGACGGTGATGGACCTCGTGGAGCACGACAAGCGCGCGCTGTTGATCCCCACCCCGAACCAGACCGAGCAGGAGTACCTCGCCTCTTACCTCGGCAGCCAGCGCTACTTCGTCGCCCGCACGCAGCAGGAGGGGTTGAAGCTGGATACAGCCCTGGCCGAGTGCGAACAGACGCGCCTGTTCGCGCCACCGTGGAAGTCCGATGAGTCGCTGCGCCGCATCACCGACGCCATCGCGGAGCGGATGCACCGCCACTTCATCTCCATCGTGGTACCGGCCTACAACGAGGAAGCGGAGATCGAGGCGACGCTGCGCTACCTGCTCGCCCAGCGCTATCCGGCCGACCGCTACGAGATCGTCGTGGTCGAGAACGGCTCCACCGACGCCACGCTGGCCATCGCCCGGCGCATTGCCGGCGAGGCCGAAGGCCATCGCATCCGCGTCGTATCGATCCACGAGGGCGGCGTATCGCGCGCCAAGAACGTCGGGCTGGACAACCTGGCCGAGGAATCGGAGTGGGTGGTATTCTGCGACGCCGATACCCGCATCGAGCGCAATTTCCTGCAGCATCTGAACAACTGGCTGAACCGCCGCGGCGCGGACGGCCTGAGTGTCGGCACCACGAGCGTGCTGCCGAACGACGGCGGCGGCCTGTATGCGCGCTTCTGGTTCGCGGCCTACGACGTCATCCATCGCCTGACCTGCACCTCGTTTTCCATCCAGGTGGCGCGCACCCGCATCGCGCGCAGCGTGCGTTTCCACGAGGAACTGAACTTCGCCGAGGACCTGACGTTCATCAACGAGTGCCGGCGCCACGGCCGCTTCTTCTTCGTGCCCACCGACCAGGTGAGCACCTCCACGCGCCGCTTCGACTCGCGCGGCTACCTGCGCCAGGCACTGCGCTGGACGTTCGAGGCGCTGCTGCCGATGCGCCTGAAGGCCCACCGCAAGTACGATGTCATTCGTTGATGCCGCCTCGCTCGACCAGATGAGCGCCGTTCTGGCCGAACGGCGCGACGCGGCCTATGCCGTGCTGTTCCTGGGCTCCTTCCTCGAGACCCTGATCCCGCTGTCGCTGGTCGTGCTGGGCGAGGTGTTCTTTCTCGCCGGCGCGCTGCTCGCCGGCATGGGAGTGCTGAACGTCTGGGTCGTGCTGGCCGTGCTCTATGGCGGCGGCATCCTCGGCGACAACGCCAGCTACTGGCTGGGCCGGCGCTATGGAGCATCGCTGTTCGAGCGGCTGGCACGCTGGCCGCTGCTGGGAAGGCTGGTGCATGCGGACAACTACCGCCGCGGCAGGGCGTTCTTCGAACGCCGCGGTGCGGCCGCCGTGTTCGCCGCACGCCTCTCCGGCCCGCTCTCCTGGGTGATGCCGGCCATGGCCGGCGTGTTCCGCCTGGACTATGCCACCTTCCTGCGCTTCAACACCGTCGGCATCATCATCGGCATCGGCCAGTTCATCGTCGTGGGCTATTGCTTCGGGCAATACCTGCCGTCGCTGCTCGCCTTCGCCGACCGCTTCGGCACCGCCATCCTCGCCTCCGTCTCGCTGCTGGTCACGGCGGCCGCCTGGTTCTGGTGGAAGCGACGGGAGCAGGCGGCGCTCTCTTGACCGCTGCCGTTCCCGTTCGACCCGCGATGCGACATGCGATGCCGGCGGCCCTGCTGACGGAAGCATCGTCGTGAGGGTGCTGGTGGTCGGCGGTGCGGGCTTCATCGGCTCGCACATGGTCAAGACCCTGGCCCTGGCCGGCTACGAGCCGGTCGTTCTGGACAACCTGTGCACGGGACACGCCGATGCGGCCCGCTACGGGCGGCTGATCGTCGGTGATGCCGGCGATGCGCAGGCGGTCGGCAGGCTCCTGGAAGAGCATCCCTGCGATGCCGTCATGCACTTCGCCTCGCATATCCTGGTCGGCGAATCGGTGGCCGATCCGGCCAAGTACTATGCCAACAATGTCGGCACCACCCTTGCCCTGCTGCAGGC
>DATLWN010000250.1:0-4208 GCA_035576305.1 Mariprofundaceae bacterium | reverse complement strand
GCTCGGCGCCACCGGCTCGATCGGTGCCAGCGCCGTGGACGTGATACTGCGGCATCCGGAGCGTTTCTCGGCTCATGCCCTGGTCGGTTACCGCAATGTCGATCGCATGCGCGAAATCGCCCTGCAGCTGGCCCCCGAAAGGGTGGTGATGACCGATGCGGCGGCAGCCACGGCGCTGCGGGCGCAGCTGCCGCCGGCGATCCAGGTGGATGCCGGCATGGACGCGGCGGTGGATGCGGCGGTGGATGCGCGCGTGGACATGGTACTGGCTGCCATGGTCGGTTCGGTGGGTCTGCCGGCCGCATTGGCGGCGGTGCGTGCCGGCAAACGGGTGGGCCTGGCGAACAAGGAGTGCCTGGTGACCGCCGGCCATATCTTCATGGATGCGGCCAAGCGCTCGGGCGCTGTCGTGGTCCCCGTGGATTCGGAACACGCAGCGGTGCACCAGTGCCTGGCCGGGCATGATGCCGGCTCGGTGACCCGGATCATCCTGACGGCGTCCGGCGGCCCGTTCCGGGACCGGGATCCCGCCTCCCTGCGCGATGTCACCCCGGAGGAGGCCATTGCCCATCCGAACTGGGATATGGGGGCCAAGATCAGCGTCGATTCCGCCACGATGATGAACAAGGCCTTGGAGCTGATCGAGGCCCGCTGGCTGTTCGATATGCCGGCGGACAGGCTGTCGGCCATCATTCATCCCCAGAGCATCGTGCATGCCCTGGTCGAGTATCGCGACGGCTCGGTGCTGGCGCAATTGGCCTGGCCGGATATGCGGGCGCCGATCGCCTATGCCATGCAGACCGACCCCCGCCTGACGACGGGCATCCCGCGGCTGGATCTGGCCGTCAGCGGACGCCTGGATTTCCAGGCGGTGGACGAGGTCCGGTTCCCGGCCATGCGCCTGGTGCGGGACGTCATGCAGGGCCATGACAGCCTGGCCATCGCCATGAATGCCGCCAACGAGGTGGCCAACGAGGCCTTCCGGCAGCGCAGGATCGCCTTCACGGACATCGTGCCGCTGGTTACGCGGGTGGTCGACGGCATGCCCGGCCATTCCGTGACGGAGCTCGATGAAGTATGGTCCGTCGATGCCGAGGCGCGTCGCATCGCCGAGGATGCCGTCCAGAGTGCAGCGTGATATGGAAGGGAGATTTTCTTGCTTGAACTGATGCATACCCTGCATACGACGCTGGCATTCATCGTGGCGATCGCCCTGCTGGTGTTCGTGCATGAATTCGGGCATTTCATCGTGGCGCGCCGGCTCGGCATAAGGGTCGAGAAGTTCTCCATCGGCTTCGGGCCGGCCCTGCTGTCCTGGCGCAGCCGGGATCGCGAGGTCGAGTACGTGATCGCGGCGATCCCGCTCGGCGGTTATGTGAAGATGCTGGGCGAGACCCCGGATGAACAGGGGGAGGAGGCCAAGGCGGCGCTGAGCCCGGAGGAGCGGTTGCGCGCCTTCGACGTGCAGCCCGTATGGAAACGGGCCAGCGTGTCGGTGGCAGGGCCCTTGTTCAATTTTCTGTTCGCCATCCTGGCCTTCATGGTGGTCGGCTGGGTGGGCCAGTACGTGACTCCGCCGGTGGTGGGTGTGGTCTCTCCGGCGTCGGTGGCCGAACAGGCCGGAATCATGGCGGGGGACAGGATCGCGTCGGTCAACGGCCATGATGTCCGTTCCTGGACCCAGATCGAGGAGCATCTGAAGGATGCCGTGAATTCGGACGCGACGCTGGGAATCGAGCGTGGCGGTGCCATGACCCATGTGTCGCTGCACGTTCCGCCGAGCGCCAAGGAGCCGCTGCTGGTCAATGTTTCCGAATCGCTGGTCGGTATCAGTCCGGGCATGCGCGTGATGGTCGATTCGGTGCTTGCCGATTCGCCCTCGGCCAAGGCCGGCCTGCTCTCCGGTGACCTGATCAATCAGGTCGACGGCGAGGCGGTGCAGACGGTACGCGATTTTGTCGACGCCGTGCGCAGCCATGGCGGCAGGCGCATGGTGCTGAACGTCGAGCGCAAGGGCATCAATCTGATCGTGCCCATCGTGCCGGAAAAGACGGTGGACGGTGTGGGCAGAATCGGTGCCAGAATGGCGGCCGAACCGCTGCGCCCCCCCGTGCTCTACCGCATGGGCCTGATCGAGGGTGTGCGTTACGGCTTTGTCCGTACATGGGATATGACCGTGCTGACACTCGACGTCATGGGCAAGATGCTGACCGCCGCGATCTCGCCGGAAAACCTGGGGGGCCCGATCGCCATTGCCCAGTTGGCCGGCCGTACGGCCGAGCTCGGTTTCGCGTCGTTCTGCGCCTTCCTGGCGTTGATCTCGGTCAATCTCGGGGTTCTGAACCTGCTGCCGATCCCGATCCTGGACGGCGGCCATCTGGCCTATCTGGCCGTGGAGAAGCTGCGCGGACGTCCGCTGTCGCTGAAGATGATGGAGCGCACCCAGATGGTGGGCCTGACACTGATCGTCCTGCTGATGATCTTCGCGTTTTATAACGATCTATCACATTTGTTTCGGGGTTGAACGGCATGGGTAATCATTTTCTGCAGCGCATCATTCCGGGCCTGCTCGTGCTTGCCTTCTCATGCGTCGGCCCGGTTGATGGGGCGTATGCGGCAGATGCCCCCGCTGCGCCGGCCCAACCCCGTGTATTGAGCATCGACGTGGCCGGCAACCGCTTCATCGAAAAGGATACGGTGCTGGCGAATATCCAGACCCGGCCCGGGGATGTGCTGAGCCGCAAGCAGATCGGCCGCGACGTGCGCGCGCTTTTTGATACCGGTTATTTCTCCGACGTCAGTGTGGAGGGTATCCGCAACGACCAGGGGGTGCGCCTGGTCTTTCACGTTGTCGAGAATCCGGTTATCGGCGAGGTGAGCTTCAAGGGCAACCACGAGATCGAGGACAAGGTGCTGAAGTTCAAGCTGAAGATCCAGCCCGGTCGCGTGCTGAGCGATGCCATCGAGCGGCACGACATCAATACGATCCGCAGCATGTACCTGAAAAAGGGCTATTACCAGGTCGGGGTCAAGATCCAGACCACCAAACGCGCCGACGGACGCGAGGACGTCCAGATTCTCATCGATGAGGGCCAGATCACGCGTATCGTCCGCATCCTTTTCGTCGGCAACCATGCGTTCTCGGATGAGGAGCTGCGCGATCATCTGGCTTCGCAACAGAGCGGCTTCATCGCCTCATTCACCGACCGCGACGTGTTCCAGCAGGATCGGGTGGGCGCCGACGCCCAGCTGCTGATGCAGTACTACCAGGACCACGGCTATCTCGACTCCAAGGTCGAGTCCACGCTGGTGTCGCTGTCGGTCGACAAGAAGTCGTTCTATCTGACGTTCAATGTCTATGAAGGTCCGCAATACCGGGTCAGCAAGATCGACCTGCAGGGGGATATGGTTCCCAGCCGGGAGACCCTGGCCTCGGCGGTGACCCTGAAGCCGGGCGAGATCTACTCATTGCAGAAGCTGCGTGAAAGCATCGAGGCGATCACGGAGAAGGTCGGTGACGAAGGCTATGCGTTTGCCACGGTGACGCCGCTGTTCCATCGGGATCTGGGAAGCAATACCGTGGCCATCACGCTGGACGTGGAGAAGGGTCGCGAGGTCTATATCGAGCGCATCGATATCACCGGCAACCAGAAGACCGAGGATCACGTGATCCGGCGCGAGCTCAGGCAGGCGGAGGCCTCGCGTTATTCGGCCTCGAAGGTGAAGCGGAGCAAGGAGCGGCTCCATCGCCTCGACTATTTCGACGATGTGCGTGTATCCATGCCCCGCGCCGGCTCGGATGACCGGGTGAACATGAACATCGACGTCAAGGAGAAGAAGACGGGCTCCTTTTCCATCGGTGCCGGCTATTCGCAGCTCGAGAAGGTGATCTTCACGGCCAAGATGCAGGAGAACAACTTCCTCGGTAAGGGCTATACCACCAACATCAGCGCCGATATCGGAGCCGTGACGCAGAACTTCAATACCAGCATCACCGATCCCTATTTCCTGGGCAAGGACCTGAGCGCCACGGTCAGCGCTTTCAAGACGCAGACCAAGCTGAACCAGGTGAATACGGCGCAGTATGTCCAGGACAACTACGGTGGCGGACTCAGCTTCGGGGTGCCGTTGAGCGAGAACCTGACCTATGCCATCGGCTATCAGTACTCGCGGAACAAGATTTCGAACATCGCCGCGGGCAGCACCCT
>DATLWN010000249.1:0-10887 GCA_035576305.1 Mariprofundaceae bacterium | reverse complement strand
GGGGCTGCTGCTCGTGGGACTGGCCCCGAACGCCTGGGCCGTCACCGATGCCCAGGACATCGCCACCACGATCCGGCTGCGCGGCTACGAATGCGGCGGCGATGCGGTCACGAACATCAGCGAATCGACCGACGCCTCGGGCACGCGCACCATCCTCGCCACCTGCCCGAACGGCCAGCGCTACCGCATCGTCGTCACCCCCGAGGGCCGCGTCAGCGTGCAGCCGGCCCGATAGGCCTCAGCCCCCCCCGGCTCAGGTGGCGCAGCCAGTCGCCACCGGGGACCACCGGCGCCGGTGGTGCCGCCCGGTCCCACAGGTAGAGCCAGGCCTCGCCATAGGGGGTGGTGATGCGCACACGGCGGTAATCGCCCGGACAACCCTCGTAGGCATCCAGTGCCGGCAGCATACCGTGCTCGATGCGGTACACCTCACCGATCACCCGCCCCTTGCCGGCCACCAGCGCCGGATAAGGCCCCATGTCGAGCATGTTGTAGTGCGGCCCGCTGGTCCAGGGGCCAAGCATGCGCGCCCCATCGAGCAGGCGATGGTGGCTGCCGCCGCGGCGCAGCGTGCCGTAGACAAAGATCAGGTCGTCGCCATGCATGCATGACCCCCTGCGGCATCGGATGGATGGCAGCGTATGCCGCATCTCCGGTGCCAGGAAGGTGCGCCGGGCACGCCCGGCCGCGGAGCCTGTCCGCCCTGGATTCCCATGTGGTCAGGGTTCGACAGGACGGGGGTTGGGTCAGATCGTTCCTTGCCGGAACGTCAGTTCCATTTGTCGATTTCCTGCATGATCTCCACCAGCTCGAGCAGGCTGGTTGCCCCGGTCTTGTGCATGATGTGGGAACGATGCACCTCGACCGTGCGCGGGCTGATATCGAGTAGCCTGGCGATCTCCTTGTTGGCCTTGCCCTGCACGGCCAGCGTCAGCACCTCCTGTTCACGCTCGGTGAGATTCTCCAGGCGCTTCATGGCCTCGACGAAGCGCGAGTTGATCTCGAGCGCCATGCGGATGCGCTCGAGCAGCACATCGGTGTCCACCGGCTTGGTCAGGAAATCGATGGCCCCAGCCTTGATCGTACGCACGGTCAGCGGGATGTCGCCATATGCCGACAGGAAGATGATCGGCAGGCGGATGCCGCGCTGCAGCAGCTCCCTTTGCAGGGTCGGCCCGTCCATGCCGGGCATCTTGACGTCGAGGACGATGCAACCGCGATGCCCGGCGGTGCAGGCAGCGATGAACGCATCGGCGTTCGCAAAGGTCTGGACGTGATATCCGCCCGCTTCGACCGCATGGGCGAGCACGTCCCGTACCACCGCATCGTCGTCGATGATAAAAACCGTGGGTTCGGTATTCATGGCGTTTCCACCATGCCGAATCGGCGACATTTGAGAGCACCGAACGTTCTCAACCTCGATCTTCCTCCCTTTCCCAGCTTCTGGGGAGTATTACCGGAACGCCTAACAATCTGTATAAGAAACCTCACTTACGCAACCTTACTCATTTCGCCATGGCCCATATGGCCCGATAATCCAGATCAGGCATCTTATGCCAAACCGCCGAGGAAAAACACTACGACCGTGGCGATGCGCAACGGATGCGCAGAGGAGATCGGCATGTTTCGGGAAGCACGATGATCCAGGCAATACGGCGCGACGAAGAACACCCCCCCTGCTTTGGCCGCCAGTGGTGCAGTCCCCGCCAATACCGCGCATGCGCCTGCAGAAAGGATTGCGGCGCCCGCCTGGAGACGGCGCAGGGCCTGGTGCTGTCGGACAACATCATCATCGGCTATCAGATCGCGTTCCTGCTGGGTTCATGCGGATGGCGGATGCAGGTCGTGCATACGGACAAACAGGCCTACGAGATCATCCTGAAAGGGAACATGGACATCGTCGTCGCCGACATCGATGCCGCCGGGCTCGGCGGACTGGCCACGCTGGTCTATTGCCAGCGACGCTGGCCGTCGATCAAGACGTTTGCCGTGACGCGGGGCGACGATGCCTATCTTGAGAAGCTGGCGAGCGACATGGGCGGATGCCAAGGCTTCTTCTACCTGTCGGACGGCAAGCTGGAACTCGACACCTGCAGCGGCATGGCGGCCGGACTGGTCCGTCAGGCCAGCAGGATAAACGCCGCGAAAGCGGCCCCCCTGCGCCCGGCGTAAGCATCATCCGCCCGGCCGGGCAATGTCCGCCACTCACCCCTGGCGCAGCAGCAGCACGGCACGCACGATATCCTTGTGCTCCCGCATCGGTTCGATGGTGAAGCCCAGGTTCTTGACCAGCGCCAGCATGGCCTTGTTCTCCAGGTGCACCTCGCCCTCGAAACGCAGGATCCCCTTGTCCTTGGCCGCGCCGATCAGCGCGCGCATCAAGCGGGCGCCGATGCCCATGCGCTGGCAGGCATCGGCGACCACCACGGCGAAGTCCGCCGATTCCCCGTCCGGGTTCGTGATGTAGCGGGCCACGCCCATCTCGCGCGGCAGATGGTCCTCGCTGCTGATGGCCACAAAGGCCATCTCGCGGTCGTAGTCGATCTGCGTGAAGCGGATCACCATCTCCGGCGTCAGCTCCTGCGTGGCCTTGCGGAAGCGGAAGAACTTGCTGCGCTCGGACAGGCTGTTGAAGAAGTCCTTCTCCATGCTCGCATCCTCCGGACGGATCGGACGGATCAGAATGGTCTTGCCGCTGGGCAGCTGGTACTGATGGGCCAGCTGGTGCGGATAGGGATGGATCGCCATGTGGGCGTAGGGCGTCAGCTGGTGGGAAGCGGCCACGCGGATGCGCGCATCCACGGCCATGACGCCATGCTCATCGGCGATCAGGGGATTGATGTCCAGCTCCATGATCTCCGGCAGCTCGCTGACCATCTCCGAGACGCACAGCAGGGTCTCGATCAGCGCCTGACGGTCGATGGCCGGCATCTGCCGGAACGGCGCGATGTAACGCCCGGCCCGGGTCTTGGCGACCAGCTGCTCGGCCAGGTCGCTGTTCAGCGGCGGCAGGGCCACCGCCCTGTCCTGCACGATCTCGACCATGGTGCCGCCCAGGCCGAAGCTGATGGCTGGGCCGAACACCGGATCGCGGACGACGCCGATCATCAGCTCCCGGCTGCTGGCGGAGCGGTACATGGGCTCGACGGTCATCTCCACCCGCTCCACCTGCGGCCGCAACCGCTTCACCTGGGCCTCCAGCTCCTGGAACTGGCGCGCCACCTGCTGGGCGCTGGCCAGGTTCAGGCGCACGCCGCCGATATCGGACTTGTGGCTGAACTCGGTCATGTTGATCTTCAGCACCACCGGGAAGCCCAGGGTCTCCGCCGCCATCATGGCCTCCTTGGTGTCGCCGACCTTGACGGCCGGCGTCACCGGCACATGGAAGGCCGACAGGATGGCCTTGGACTCCTGCGTGGTCAGCACATCCCTGCCCTCGGCCAGCACGCGCTCGATGATCAGGCGCGCGCCCTCGATATCCGGCGCCCGATACTGCTCGCGCGGCAGCGGGATCTGCTGCACCAGACGCAGGTTCCGCCTGTACATGGCCAGAAAGGAGAAGGCGTCCACGCCGACCTCCGGCGTGTTGAAATGGGCGATATGGTCGCGGGCGAACAGGGCGCGCCCTTCCTCCACGCGCTTGCCGCCCGTCCAGGATGCCATCACCGGCTTGCTGCTCTCCTTGGCCGCCGCGATCAGCAACTGCGCCACCTTGGTCGGATCGGTCATCGCCTGCGGGGTCAGGATCACCAGGGCGCCGTCGATTCCATCGTCCTGCAGGCAGATCTCCAGCACCTGCCGGTAACGCTCGGGCGTGGCATCCCCGAGGATGTCGATGGGATTGGCGTGCGACCAGTGCTCCGGCAGCACCGCGTTCAGCCTGGCCAGGGTGTCCTCGCCGAGACCGGCCAGGGTGACACCGACCTCCTCGGCCCGGTCGGCGCTCATCACGCCCGGGCCGCCGGCATTGGTGATGATCGCCAGGCGGTCCCGCTCGATGGTGTAGGCATTGGCCATGATGCGCGCAGCCGAGAACAGCTGGGCGATGCTGTAGGTGCGCACCACCCCGGCGCGTTCGATGGCCGCATCGAACACATCGTCGGCACCGACCATGGCCCCGGTATGCGACATGGCGGCCCGGCTGCCGGCCTCATGCCGGCCGGCCTTGATCAGGATCACCGGCTTCAGGCGCGCCGCCGCCTTCAGGCCGGACAGGAAGCTGCGGGCGGCGCGGGTCCCCTCGACATACAGCAGGATGTTCTTGGTCTGCGGATCAAGCGCCAGGAAATCGAGTATCTCGCCGAAATCGATATCGGCGGCATCCCCCATCGACACCACGGTGGAAAAGCCGATGTCCTGCGACTGGGCCCAGTCCAGGATGGCGGTGCACACCGCCCCCGATTGGGACACCAGCGCCAGATGCCCGTCGCCGGTGGCGCCGTAGCCGAAGGTGGCGTTCAGCCGGGCGCTGGGACGGATGATGCCGAGGCAGTTCGGGCCGACGATGCGGATGCCGTAACGCCCGGCGGTCTCCAGCACCTCCTGCTGCAGCCGATGCCCGGCCTCGCCCAGTTCGCCGAAGCCGGCGGAGATGACCACCGCCGCCCGCGTCCCCTTCTCCCCGCACTGGCGGATGATGGCCGGCACGGTGGCGGCCGGCGTGGCGATGACGGCCAGATCAACCGCCTCGGGCAGGGCGTCGATATCGGGATAACAGTCCAGGCCGAACATCCGCTCGTGCTTGGGATTGACCGGGTACAGGCGGCCGGCAAAGCCCGCCTCCTGCATATTGATCATCAGGCGCTGGCCGACGCTGTCCGGGCGCTCGCTCGCCCCGACGATGGCCACGCTCCTCGGCACGAAGAAGGGATTCAGATAATGCGGCCCCATATCACCCCCGTCCGCCGCAGCAAATGCCGTCACGGTTCATCGCGCACATGCCTCCATCGCCGCAGCGGCATCCACCGCCCGTTGCCAGTGCCCGGGATCGGCATCGACGCACAATTCGCGCACCCGCGCCAGTGCCGCCTCCAGGTTGGCCTCGGCCCATTGTCCCAGCGGCTCGCCCAGGGTGAAGCCGTAGCCGCGGATGCTGAGCAGGAAGGCGGGCGGCGCCTCCGTTCCGTACACCTGCCGGTAGGCATACAGCAGCGCCTCGGGACTCATGGCATGGCTGGTATAGCTGGTATCCCTGCCGGCGTGGATCCGTGACAGGCGGAAGGGGGGCGCACAGGCGGCATCCGCATCGACGAACAGCAGCAGCCCGCGCCCGACGAGGTCGGTGACGTGCTCGACCTGCAGCTGCATGTCGGTCAGGCATTCGACGGCCGCATCCACGCCCTCTCGCTCCAGATGCGCCACGAACTGGGGACCCAGCGCATCGTCGCCCCGCCCGGGGTTGCCGTATCCGAACACCAGGATGCCGGTCATGGCTCAGCCGCCGCGCGCGAAATCGCCGCCGCTGCCCTTGCTCAGGCAATCGACGAGCCGGCCCGCGGCATCCACGAGCTCCACCTGCAACGGCATGCGGCCCAGGGCGTGCGTGGCGCAGGACAGGCAGGGATCGTAGGCGCGGATCGCCACCTCGAGATGGTTCAGCAGGCCCTCGGTCAGCGTCTGGCCGTCGAGATAGCGCTCGGCGACGGCGCGCACCGACGCGTTCATCGCCTGGTTGTTGCTCGTCGTCGACACGATCAGGTTGGCCTTCTCGATCAGCCCCTCGTCATCGACGCGGTAATGATGGAACAGCGTGCCCCGCGGCGCCTCGATGACGCCGATGCCCTCGCGGCGGCGCTCCCCCTCCGCCACCACCAGTTCGCCGCCGGTGATCTCCGAATCATGCAGCAGCAGCTCGATCGATTCGGCACAGTGCAGCGCCTCGATCATGCGCGCCCAGTGATAGGCCAGCGTATCGTGCACCAGCCCCCCATCCCCGTAGTCCCGGAAACGCTTGCGCGCCGCCTCGGCCAGCGGCGTGGGGATGACGTCACAGTTGTTGACGCGGGAAAGCGGCCCCACCCGGTACCAGCCGTTGTCCCGGCCCACGGACTGCAGGAACGGGAACTTCATGTAGCTCCACGGCCGCACCTCCTCCGAAAGCAGCTCGCCGTACCGCCGGTAATCGACGCCGTCGAGGATGAGCTCTCCTGTCGCCGAACGGGCGCGCAGGCCGCCGTGATACAGCTCTAGCGCCCCGTCATCGCCGATCAGGGACAAGAAGTGGCTGTGCACGGTCCCGAAATCCCGGTGTTCGCCGTGGGAGCGGTGGATCTCCTCGTTCAGCGCCACCGCTTCCTGGCACCAGGCGATGGCATCGGCCACATCGGCCAGCAGGGCGTCGCGCTGCTGTGTGTCGAGCACCTTGTTCATGCCGCCCGGTACCGTGGCCGTGCCGTGGACGCGCTTGCCGGCGATGGCCTCGATGATCCGCTGCCCGTACTTGCGCAGCCTGACCCCCTTCATGCCCAGCTCCGGGTGCCTCTCCAGCACGCCGACGATGTTGCGCCGCGCCGCATCGCTGCCGAAGCCGAACAGCAGGTCGGGCGAGGCCAGATGGAAGAAATGCAGGGCGTGCGACTGCAGCACCTGCCCGAAATGCAGCAGGCGGCGCAACTTCAGGGCCGTCGGCGTCAGCCGCTCGACGCCGATCAGCTGGTCCACGGCCTTGGCCGCCGCCAGCTGGTGGCTGACCGGGCAGATGCCGCACAGCCGCTGCACGATGAAGGGCACGTCGCCATATGGCCGGCCCTGGATGAACTTCTCGAAGCCGCGGAACTCGACAATGTGGAAACGGGCCTCGTGCACATGGCCCGCCTCGTCGAGCAGCAGGGTGATGCGGCCATGGCCCTCGACGCGCGATACCGGATCGATGGCCACACGCCTGAGCGCGGATGCGGCTGGGTTCTGCGGCTGGTCCATCGGCCTCTTCCTCTCAGTCGTAATGCAAGAGGGAACGCGGCAGCTTCGGCTCCCGTCCCTCGATCAGGTCGTTCAGCACCTCGGCGAAGGCGTCGGCCGGCGGCGGGCAGCCCGGCAGATAGTAGTCCACATGCACGACCTCGTGCACCGGGTGCACCTTGCTCAACAGCAGCGGCAATTCCGGATCATTTGGAATCTGCGGATTGACGATGCCCATCCCGTCGACATAGGACTCCTGCAGGCACTCGCGCAGGCTGAAATGGTTGCGCATCGCCGGCACGCCGCCGTTGATGGCGCAGGCGCCGACAGCGATCAGGATGCGGCAGTTCTCGCGGAACTCGCGCAGCACATGCACGTTGTCGGCATTGCACAGCCCGCCCTCGATCAGGCCGATGTCGCAGGGTGCGCAGTGCTTGATGTCGGTGAAGGGCGAGCGGTCGAACTCGATATGCTCGAGCAGGTCCGTCAGGCGCTCGTCCACGTCCAGGAACGACATATGGCAGCCGAAGCAGCCGGCCAGCGAGGTGGTGGCGACCCTCAGTTTACTCTTCATCGGCATGCCTCGGCCTGACCAGCGGCAGGCGCGCGTCGCGCCCGGCCTCACTGACGCGATGGGTATCGAAGGTACGCCGGCCGATCGGCACCTCGAAGCCGTGGCCCTTGATCAGGATGGCTCCGACCGGGCAGATATGGGCGGCCACGTCCGTCGCCGCGATGTCGGTGTCAGCCAGCCTGCCGCTCGGTGCGTTGACGATCAGGCTGGCATGGATGCCGCGGCCGCTGATGGCGAACACGTCCTTGCCGTCGATCTGGCGGCTGGCGCGCACGCACAGCTCGCACAGGATACAGCGGTCGCGGTCGAGCACGATGTCCGGGTGCGAGGCGTCCACCTCGCGCCGGGGATAGAACTGCGGGAAATGGCCGTCGAGCATGCCCAGGTAATAGGCCACGGCCTGCAGCGTGCAGTCGCCGCTCTTCTCGCAGCCCGGGCACAGGTGATTGCCCTCGACGAACAGCATCTGCGTGATCGTCTTGCGCACCTCGTTCAGCGCCACGGTGTTGCTGTCGACATGCTGCCCGTCGGCCGCGGGCAGCGTGCAGGCGGCGGCGTTGCGCCCGTCGACCTCGACGGTGCACAGCCGGCAGCTGCCGTGCGGCGTCAGGCCGGGCCTATGGCACAGGTGGGGGATGTAGATGCCGGCGGCCAGCGCCGCATCCATGATCGTCTGCCCCGCCTCGAACGGGATCTCCTGCCCGTCGATGCTGATGGTGCCGCCCTTGCCCTCGGCGCTCATCTGAGATGGGCCTCGGCATCGTCGCGATGGGAAAGCAGCCTCGCCTCCTCCAGCGAGGCATCGAGATCGAAATAGGGCTCGAAGCCGCTGTGCGCCAGACGGCTGTCGATGGCCTCCGGGAACCGGCTCAGCACATCGAGGATGGGATTGGGTGCCGTCTGCCCCAGGCCGCAGTGCGAGCGGCGCTTGATCAGCGTCGCCAGGCGGCGCATCTCGTCGACATCGTAATGGGTGCCGTGTCCGCGCGCGATCTTGTCCAGGCCGTTCTTCAACAGCGAGGTGCCGACCCGGCATGGGGTGCAGAAGCCGCAGCTCTCGTGGGCGAAGAAATGGGCGAAATTGCGGATGACGGCCAATAGATCCCGCTGCCGGCCGTAGACCATCAGCGAACCGCCGGTGGCCAGGTCCTCGAAGGCCAGCCGCCGCTCGAACTCGGCCGGCCCGATCAGCGTGCCCGAAGGACCGCCGATCTGCACCGCCTGCACGTCCTGTGCCCCGCAATCGTCGAGGATCTTGCGCATCGACACCCCGAATGGGTATTCGTAGATGCCGGGCGCGGCGCAGTCGCCGCTGATGCTGATCAGTTTGCTGCCCTTCGACTGGTCGGTGCCCTGGGCCGTGAACCAGTCGGCGCCGTGCACGGCGATGGCGGCGGCCGCGGCCAGCGTTTCGACGTTGTTGACCACGGTCGGCTGGCCGAGATAGCCGTGCGTGACCGGGAACGGCGGGCGGATGCGCGGGATGCCGCGTTTCTGTTCCATGGACTCGATCACCGCCGACTCCTCGCCGCAGATGTAGGCGCCGGCGCCAACGATGATGTCGATGTCGAAATCGAACCCCGCATGCCCCAGGATGCCCGTCCCCAACAGACCGGCCTGGCGCCGTCGGGCCAGTGTCGCCTCCAGCTGCGGCAGCAGGTAGCGGTACTCCCCGCGCAGGTAGAGAAAGCCCCGGCGGGCGCCGATCACGTGCGCGCAGACGCTCATGCCCTCGCACACCATGTCGGCATGGCTGGCCAGCAGCACGCGATCCTTGAAGGTTCCGGGCTCTCCTTCGTCGGCGTTGCAGACGACGTAATGCTCCCCGCCGTTCGCCTGGCGGCAGAAGCTCCACTTCATGCCCGTGCCGAAACCGGCGCCGCCACGACCGCGTAATCCTGCGCGCGTGATCTCGGCCAGCATCGCCTCGGGCCCTTTCTTAAGGCTCGCCCGGATCGCCGCCCCGTCCTGCCATGGGCTGGCGAGCAGCAGCCCCGGCCGGAGCACATGATCGGCCACGCCGAACCATTCCTCCGGCCAGTCGGTGAGCGGCGTCCCTGCCTCGATCCGCTCCGCCATGGCGGCAAGCCGCCGGGCATCCAGGCGGGTCAGCGGCATGCCGTTGACCAGAGCCGCCGGACCCTGGTCGCACATGCCGATGCACGAGGTGGAACCGATGCTGACGATGCCGTCCGCACGCGTCTGTCCGGCCACCACCCCCAGCCGGTCGCACAGCATGCGCAGCAGGTCGGTCTCGCCGTGCGCCGGTCCGCAGCTGGTGCAGGTGCTGAACAGGATGTCGTAGCGGCCGCGCGGCGTACGGGAGAAGAAGGAATAGAAATCGGCCACGGCCTCGACCTGGCTGACCGGCAAGCCGAGGCGTGCGGCGACATCGCAGACGGCCTCGCGCGGGATGTGCCGCAGCCGTTGCTGCACCTCGTACAGCACATGCAGCAGATGCTCGCCGGCCTGACGCGGGGTCGCAGGATCGGGCATGTCGCTCACCCTACTGGCCGAATCCATGGCTGACTCCTTTGCCATCATTGTAGGGTATCCCGGACGGATGACAAAACGGGGGCAATACCCCGGAACCGCGCCATCGGATCAGCCATGCTGCAGCATCCGGGCCGCCGCCACCGCCGCCTGGCCCAGCGACAGGCCGCCGTCGTTGACCGGGACCCTTTCCGGCACAAGCACCTCCAGCCCAGCCTGATTCAGGCCATCGCTGACACCCGAAAGCAGCAGGCGGTTCTGGAAGGCGCCGCCGCCCAGGGCCACCGTATCCAGATGCCGCTCCTGGCACAGGCTGAGCGCCGTCTCGCTCACGGCGGCGATCACGGTACGGTGGAAGCGCCCGGCGATCACTGCCCTGTCCGTTCCCCGGCGAATGTCGGCCAGCAGCGCCGGCCACATCGCATCCCAGCCGAGATGCGGCACGCCCCCGCCGGCGGTCTCGATGCGGACCGGATAGGCGCCTTGGTCAACGGAATCGGACATGGCCAGGGATTCGAGCTCGATCGCCGCCTGGCCCTCGTAGCTGGCCCGTTCGCGGCAGATGCCGAGTGCAGCGGCCACGGCATCGAACAGCCTGCCGCACGACGAGGCCGGCGGGCTGTTCAGGTTCCTGCCGACCATGGTCTGCAACAGGTCCACACGTTGACCGGCGATAAAGCGCACGATGTCGATATCGCCGAACTCTGCATGCATCCGCTCCCAGCCGAGCGCGTGCAGGTGCGCGAACGCGTTGCGCCACGGCTCGCGCACGGCCTGGCTGCCGCCGGGCATGGCCACCGGCCGGAAGCAGGCCAGGCGCTCGTATCCCGCATAGCCGGCCGCAAGGAACTCGCCACCCCACAGCGTGCCGTCCGCACCGTAGCCAAGTCCGTCCAGGGCGATGCCGAGCAGCGGCGGCGCTT
>DATLWN010000248.1:0-4304 GCA_035576305.1 Mariprofundaceae bacterium | reverse complement strand
GGTGCCATTTCATGCGCAAGCGCTTGCGCCTGCTGCTGCGCGCCGCCGCCAAGGTGTTCAGCGAGTCCTGGCGGACCCTGACGGCACCGCACTGAGCAGGGCCTCCAGCTCTTCCAGCATCAGGGGGATATGCCTGTCCAGGCGGTGATCCCCGCCCTCGATCAGCCTCAGGGTGCTGCCGGCGACCCGCCGGTGCAGATCCTCCGATTCGCTGGATGGGATGCTGCGATCGGCCGTGCCGTGCATCAGGCGAAGTGGACAGGGCAGGACGATCGGCCCCGGTGCCGGCTCCGCGGAGCGGATATCGTCGATCATCGCCCGCGGGATGCGGTAGGGCTGCTGCAGATACGGATCGAAGGCTTCCACGAAGCCCTGCTGCTGCAGTTGCTGCCGCACCGTATCATCACCCGTTGCCGGGTGGCGTGAGATGAAATGGCAGGCCGGGGCGATGAACAGCAGGCCATGGATGGGCAGCTCCCCGGCCAGGGTGATGCGCAGGGCGATCAGGGCCCCCAGGCTGGAGCCGATCAGGATCACGCTCGCCGGATCGAGGGTGCGGATGGCGGCGATGGTGTCCCGGACAGCCTCGGAGACGCGGAAATCCTCGAACCGGCCGTCCGAGTCGCCATGGCCGACCTGATCCAGGCGCAGGCAGCCGAGGCCACGGGCGGCGGCGAGGCGGGCCACGGCCCCGGCCTTGGCGCCCCGGTGGTGGGAACGGAAGCCATGGATGAACACCAGCAGCGGATCACCTCCCGGCAGCAGGCGTCCGCGCAGTTCCATGCCGTCGGGCCGCACGTGCGTGAAGGCGGCCTCGCCCGGCACGGGATCAGGCGTCATCGCGATGGTTGCTTTCGTCGAGCAGGGATTCCAGTTGGGCCAGGGCCAGCATCAGCTCGGTGCGCGATGGCGGGGTGGCGTCGGCATCGAGCCATGCCCGGGTCTGCTGCAGCTCGGGCCAGTAGTGATGCCCCGACCACAGGTGCTCGCCGGCGGCGACCATGTCCCCGGTATCGTGGGCCAGCAGCTGGCTGGTGGCCTGCGCCTTCAGGTGCGTCAGCCGGTGCAGCCATTCCCGGCGCAGGGCATGGGCCTCGTCGTCCTTCCAGTCGGACGAGCGCAGCTGCATCTCCAGTGCCGTGACGGGCAGCAGGTGCAGGCAGGCCTGCGTGGCCTGCAGGCAGAGGCGCAGCGGGAGCTTCCGGTGCATGCTCAGGTACAGCGCGGTGGCGGACTCGGCCAGTTCCGGCATCGTGGCCAGTTGCTCGGCCGCATCCGGCAACAGGCCGGCCTGCATCGTGGTCTTGAGCATGTCCAGAAAGGCGCTTTGTTCCATGCCGCTGATGCCGTGGCCGGCGATCGAATGGCGGAAATGGCGGATATCATGCAGTTGCTGTTCGATCCAGCCGAGATCCAGATCGGTGATCGTGCACAGGCGGGTCAGTTCCTCGGCGAAGTGCAGCACATGATCGGCCAGCGCATGCTGGATCTGGATGGTGGTTTCGGCGTCCTGGATCTGGGTCCATACGGCATGACGCAGGGCCTGGGCATCGAGGAGCCGGTCGGCGATCAGCACGGCCTCGACGATCTGGGCGATGGAGGCGTCGAGCAGGCTTTCCAGATGGTGCACGGCGGTGATGCCGATGTGGTTGACCACATGGTTGGTCGCCTGGGCATGCACGATGTCGTCGGCCAGCGGGTGGCCGGGGATCAGGCGCTTGTGCCGGCGGTGCACCTCGTCCGGAAAATACCCCTCCAGAAGCGTGTGGCGCAGTGCCGTCCGGCGGGCGAAGCCTTCCCGGGCCAGCGCCTCGCGGATGCGGTTCTTTTCATGACCGAGCAGCACGGCCAACTGGGGCCTGAGCGCCAGCGACTCCTCGTCGAGGCCGGGATCGCGCTGCGCGTCCAGCCGTTCCTCCCGCAGCATGGCGTCGCACAGGCGGCGCAGGCGCGGCAGATGGAACCTGGCGTTGTACTCGGCCAGCGACAGGGCATGGGATTGCAGGTGGTTGTCGTTCAGGCACTGCCCGGTGACGGCGTCCGTCAGGCCCGCCAGGATGCGGTTGCGCGGTGTCTGGCCGATCGGTGGCTGTGCGGCACCGAACATGATCTTCAGGTTCACCTCGTGGTCGGACATGTCGACACCGCCCGAGTTGTCGATGGCGTCGGTGTTGATGCGCCCGCCGTTTTGCGCGAATTCCAGACGCCCCTGTTGCGTGAATCCGAGGTTGCCGCCTTCGCCGACCACCTTCGCCCGCAGCTGGGGGCCGCTGATGCGTACGGCATTGTTGGCCGGGTCCTGCACCTCGGCATGGGTTTCATGCTCCCCTTTGACGTAGGTGCCGATGCCGCCGTTGTACAGCAGGTCCACGGGTGCGGTGAGCATGGCCTGGATCAGGGCCTGGCCGGACAGCGGCCCCGGCTTGATGCCGAGGGCGTCCGCCGCCTCCTCGCTGATCGCGATGCGCTTGGCACCGCGTTCGAACACGCCACCGCCGCTGCTGATCAGCGCCGTATCGTAGGCGTCCCATCCCCCGCCCTGCCGGAACAGGCGCTGGCGTTCGGCGAAGGCCTGCGCGGCATCGGGGGTCGGGTCCAGGAAGATGTGCTTGTGGTTGAAGGCGCCGATCAGGCGCAGGGCGGGGTTGAGCAGCATGCCGTTGCCGAACACATCGCCGCCCATGTCGCCGATACCGATGACGGTGATCGGATCATGCCAGGCGTCGACGCCCAGCTGCGCGAAATGATGGGCGATGCAGACCCAGGCGCCGCGGGCGGTGATGCCGATCTGCTTGTGGTCGTAGCCGTGGGAGCCGCCGCTGGCGAAGGCGTCGTCGAGCCAGAAGCCGGCCAGGCGGGCCTCCTCGTTGGCGAGGTCCGAATAACGGGCCGTGCCCTTGTCGGCGGCGACCACCAGGTAAGGATCGTCGGCATCCTCGGCATGGATGCGGATGCCGGTCGGCGGGATGCTCTCATGGTGCATGCGGTTGTCGGTCAGGGCCAGCAGGGCGCGGATGAAGGTCCGGTACTGAGACTGGACGAAGCCCTCGCCCGCGCCGCCGCGCAGCACGAAGCCCCCCTTGGCGCCGGTGGGGACGATCTGTCCGTTCTTGATCACCTGCGTGGCCATCAGCTCCAGCACCTCGGTGCGGAAATCGGCCGGGCGATCCGAATAGCGGATGCCGCCGCGGGCGATCGGCCCGGCGCGCAGGTGCACCCCCTCGACATGCACCCCGTGCACGAAGATCTCGCGGTAGGGCGCCGGTGCCGGCATGTAGCTCAACTGCCGCGGCATGATCTTGATGGCCACCGGTTCCTCAGGCTCCCGGATATAGGCATTGGTGCGCGTGCTTACCTCGACCAGTTCGCCCATGGCGCGCAGCCATCGGTCATCCGTCAGGTTGGTCACCGCATCCAGTGCCTTGTCGAACTCCAGCCGCGCCTGCGCCATATAGCTGACGGGCATGGCCGGCCGGTGCCGCGCCTCGAACAGGCGGTACAGGCTGGAAGCGGCGTGGGGGTACCGGCGCAGCATATGGTTCATCGGCATCGGTGCGGCGTCCGGCAGGATCTGCACCAGGTGGTTGCGCAGGGTGATGATCACGGCCACCTGGTCGATCGTCAGGCCGCCGCTCACCAGCAGGCCGTTGGCCGCATCGTCGTCGGCGGTGTCGCCCAGCACGCGCTGCAGGCCGGTCTGCAGCCGTCCGAGATCGTCCTGGATCAGCTCCTGCGGCACCTGGCAGCGGATGCTGGAGATGTACACCCGCCGCGGCTGTTCGCCGAACTCGACCACGGCCTCGCGGATGGCGGTGAGGCCGAAGTTCTGGATGGATGTCACCAGCCTGCCGAGCAGGATCTGTTCACGGGCGATGATATGGAATTCGATGTCGCCGTCGGTGAGCTGTGCCGTGACCTGGGGCCGGCCGGTTGCCAGCACCCGATCGCGTGCCTGCAGGTCGCTGACGAACTGCTCGGGCGGGAAGATATCCGCATAGACCGGTGTCAGATCGTCCAGCGTCTTCAGGGCCTCGGGGACCTGGATGCTGCGAAACGACTGCAGCGCGATGGCCTTGGCCTTGTCCTTCCAGAACAGGATGCATGCGCGCAGGTGCGTCTCCAGCGTAAAGACGCGGGCGGCGACGGTGGCCGGGTCTCCCGCATCGCAGCTGAATATCAGGATGCGGTGCTGGCCGACGCCGAAGCTCTCGTGGCCGTAGGTCGTGATGCCGGCCTCCTCACAGTAGCGGTGCAGGCAGGCAAGCACATTCGGGCCGAAGCGGCTGGCCGACAGGGCGACCGCC
>DATLWN010000247.1:0-4030 GCA_035576305.1 Mariprofundaceae bacterium | reverse complement strand
TGGATCTGGGCAGCCTGGGCCTGGACGACCTGACCCTGGCCCGGCTCAAGGGGCTGATGGGCCGGGACGGCACGGCGCGGCTGTCCTTCCGCGTGCACCTGCCGGACGGCAGCGTGGCAGAGCTCGAGAGCGGCGCCGGCATCCCATGGACCCCGGAGCTGCAGGCCCAGCTGGAGAGCCGTTTCGGGCGCCAGGCAGTTCACCTGGAGTGCCGGCCGTGGCAGCCTGTCGTCGACCAGCGACAGAAGAGAGGTTGATGGATGCCCAACTATCTGGACTTTGAGCGGCCTATTGCGGAACTGACGTCGAAGATCGATGATCTGTCACGTATGGCCACCGATGCCGACATGAACATCGCCGAGGAGGTCGAACGCTTGACCGCCAAACGCGACAAGCTGGTGGAGCAGATCTATACCAAGATGGACCGCGGCCAGATCTCCCAGTTGTCCCGGCATCCCGACCGGCCCTACCTGCTCGACTACATCCCGCTGCTGTTCGAGGGGTTCCAGGAGCTCAGGGGTGACCGCGCCTTTTCCGACGACGGCGCCATCGTCGGCGGCCTGGCCCGCTTCCATGGGCATCCGGTGATGATCGTGGGCCATCAGAAGGGACGCGATACCAAGGAGAAGATCGCCCGCAACTTCGGCATGCCGAAGCCAGAGGGCTACCGCAAGGCGCTGCGCCTGTTCCATCTTGCCGAGCGCTTCGGCGTGCCGGTGCTGACCTTCATCGACACGGCCGGCGCCTGGCCCGGCATCGACGCCGAGGAGCGTGGGCAGAGCGAGGCGATCGCGCGCAACCTGATGGAGCTGGCGGTGCTGAAGGTGCCGGTGATCTGCACGGTGATCGGCGAAGGGGGCTCCGGCGGCGCCCTGGCCATCGGCGTCGGCGACCGCATCTACATGCAGCGGTATTCGACCTATTCCGTGATCTCCCCCGAGGGCTGTGCGGCGATCCTGTGGCGCGACCGCAAGTTCGCCAACGATGCCGCCGAGGCGCTGAAGCCGACCGCCGAGGACCTGCTGTCTCTCGGCATCATCGACGGCATCATCCCCGAGCCCAAGGAAGGGGCCCACCGCGATTTCAAGGCGGCGGCGTTCATGGTCGACGAGGTGCTGGCCAAGGCGCTCGACGAGCTGTTGGCGATGCCGCCGGACAAGCTGCTTGCCGAACGGGAACAGCGGCTGCGCCGTTTCGGGGTGTTCAACGAGGGCTGAGGCCCTTTAGAAAGCCTGACCCGTGCCGAGATAGAACCGCCACTTGCGGGTGTTCCAGCCGTAGGCCACATCGGCGCGGATGATACCGTTGACCAGCCAGCGCAATGTCCAGCGCACACCCGTGCCGGTGCCGACCGCGAAGGATTTGCTGTTGCTGGCCTGTGCCTTGCGCGCCAGATATCCCATGTCGGTGAATGCCACCCATTGCAGGTTGGAGTTGAACTCCAGCGGCACCCGGCTCTCGATCCCCCCCTCCAGGTATGCCGAGCCCTGCAGCTCACCGGCCACGTAGCCGCGCACATTGCTGCCGCCGCCGATGTCGAACAAGCCGTCGCGCAGCACGTCGCCGCTGGCGATGCCGCCGTCGAGGCGCAGATTCAGGGTCTTTTGCCCGGACAGCTCGTAATAGTCCCGGTAGTAGGCGGTCTGGCGGTACACCTGGATCGACGAGCCGAGCGCCTTGTGGGCGACATTCAGGCTATAGCCCATGCGCCGGCCGATGAGCCAGGTGATGTTGTCGTCCAGGAACTGGTAGTCGATGCCCAGCGTCAGCGCATGCCGGCGTTGGCCCAGCACGTCCGGCTGGACCGGGCCGCCGAGCAGCGTGTACTTGGTGTTGGTGTCGTCGAAGCCGATCGTGGCCGTTGTACCCTCGCCGGGCACCGGCCCGAAGGTGTAGTGCAGCGCCAGGCCGGTATTATCGACGTTGCTCAGGTACTGGCTCTGCACCACGCCGTTGCTGTAGGCATCGAAGATCTGGCGTCCGCGCGTGCCGTGCAGGTCGAGGTCCCACTTGCTGTCGTTGATGCGCCGCCACAGGTAGGAGGACTGGTAGGAGGTTCCGCTGGCGCCGCCGCCGAAATTCTTGCCGGTGTCGCGACGGTAGGCGAGCCGCACCTGATGCCTCAGCCCCCACAGGTTGTAGTCGGTGAAGGTGACGCCGGCGGAGGTGTCGCCGTTGTCGTGACGGCTGATCTCCGGCAGCAGCCAGATCGCCCAGCGCTCCTGCACCAGGATGTGCACCTGTCCGTCCGCATCCGGCGGGCTGACGGTGACATTGGAGAACAGGCCGAGGTTGCGCAGCCGGCGCTCCGCCTCCGGCGCATCACGCTCCGTCCAGACATCCCCCTGCCCGAAGGGCAGTTCGCGCAGCACGGTGCGCGGCTGCGTGCGCTTCAATCCGTCGATGACGATGCCCCGGATCGGCATGCCGGTCTCATCGGCCATGGCCGGCGCACACCATGCGAGCAGCATCAGCGTGGCGATCAGCAGGCGCAGGGATGGGATCGTCATCGCATGGAACATCTTGGTGATCATCGAGTGTGTGTCCTTTGGCGTCAAATCGTTCCGGGCATTCTAGCCCATGCTCGGCCCGTATCCGCGAGGGATGTTAAAAAAAATGAGGCTGTCAGGTCAAAACCGCCGTCAGCGGTCTAGCCGGTCGGTGTGCGATGCTCCGCAAGCAGGCGCTCGAGTTCGGCGTTCCGGGCCTCCAGCGCCTCGATGTGGTTGGCATTGGAGATGGCGATGGCGCAGGCCGAGGCCAGCGTGCGCACGATGGTTTCGTCGAGCGGGTCGAAGGCCCGGCCACCCTCCTTGTCGGTCAGGTAGATCACGCCCTGTATCTCGTCGTCGAACATGATCGGCGCGCCCAGGAAGGTGGTCATCACGGGGTGATGGGCGGGAAAGCCCGCGGTTTTCGGATGCTGGCCGATGTTGTTGATGCGCACCACCTCGTGGTTGTTCCACATCAGCCCGAGCAGGCCGATGCCCTGCGGCTCCTTCTCCAGCTGTGCCAGTTGCTGTTCCGTCAGGCCCAGGGGGATATAGATCTTCCTGCCGTCGATGATGTAGGCGAGCATGGCGTAGTGTGCGCCGGTCAGCTCCATTGCGAGCTCGCCGACATGCTGCAGGATCGGTTTCAGCGCCTTCCCCTCTGCCAGGGAGATCACCGCCTGGGCCAGCTGGTACTGCTGCTGGACCAGCTGCTTTTCCAGTTTCGTATGCTCCATCGCTCAGGCCTTGGGGTTCAGGCGCGCCGATGCGCAACCGAGGTGATCGTCAGAACTGTTCCGCCACTGCTGCATCATCCATGCCCCCCGCACGACAAGCAGTCGAATTGCCATTATAGGGAAGATGGGAACATGCGTCGAGGCGCAATGGGTGCACGTGCGCCCGTCATGCCTGGGTGCCGTGTCCGCAGGCGAGATCCAGGGCCTGGATATGCCGGCCGCCGTGCCGGAAGCCGAGCCGCCGCCGTGCCGGAAGCCCCAGAGCGCGCTCGCAGGCCGCATCCGGCGCCAGCACGATACAGCGCCAGCCGCCGAAACGTTCCTGCAGCACCCGGCCGAGTTCCCGGTACAGGCCGCGAACATCCTCGCCCAGGCGCTGTCCGTAGGGGGGGTTGCAGATGATCAGACCCGTGTCCGCCGCCGGCTGCAGGGAGCGGGCATCCGCCACGGCGAAGTCGATGGCCTCCCGCACATGTGCACGCACTGCGTTCTCCATGGCCGCATCGAGCACCGACGGATCGATGTCCGAGGCGAGGATCGCTACCGTCGTCTGGCGCTGCATGGCACGTGCCTTTTCCAGCACGCGCTGCCAGCGCCGGTCGGATGTGGACGGCCAGGTCAGGAACGGGAAATCGTGTTCGAGGTTCGGCGCCCGGTGCATGGCGATCCACGCCGCCTCGATGGCCAGCGTGCCGGCGCCGCACATCGGCACCATCAGCGGCATCTGGCCGTGCCACTCGGCCCAGCGCAGCAGCGCGGCGGCGATGGTCTCGCGCAGCGGCGCGTGTCCCGGATGCAGGC
>DATLWN010000246.1:0-5277 GCA_035576305.1 Mariprofundaceae bacterium | reverse complement strand
GCCGACGCTGGCCGCCCGCATGCAGGAGTCGCTGCAGAAGCGGCCGCGCGTGACCGGCGGTTCCAGCGAGGCCGGGCGCGTCTACATCACGCAGCGCCTGAACCAGCTGTTCGCCAAGGCCGAGGAAGAGGCCCGGAAGCTCGGCGACGAATACCTGTCGGTCGAGCACCTGCTGCTGGCCTTCGCCGAGGAAGGCAACGCCACCGATGCCGGGCGGCTGTTCAAGGAGATGGGCATCACGCGCGAGGCGCTGCTCACGGCGCTGGAATCGGTGCGCGGCAGCCAGCGGGTGACCACGGACGACCCGGAGTCCACCTACGAGGCGCTCAGCAAGTACGGCACGGATCTGGTGGAGATGGCGCGCTCCGGCAAGCTCGACCCGGTGATCGGCCGCGATGCCGAGATCCGCAGCGTCATCCGCATCCTGTCGCGCAAGACCAAGAACAACCCGGTGCTGATCGGCGAGCCGGGCGTGGGCAAGACGGCCATCGTCGAGGGCCTGGCCCAGCGCATCCTGTCCGGCGACGTGCCGGAGGGCCTGAAGAACCGCACGGTGTTCTCGCTGGACATGACGGCGCTGATGGCCGGGGCCAAGTACCGCGGCGAGTTCGAGGAGCGGCTGAAGGCGGTGCTGAAGGAGATCAAGGCCTCCGAGGGACGCATCATCCTGTTCATCGACGAGCTGCACACCATCGTCGGCGCCGGTCGCACCGAGGGCAGCACCGACGCCGGCAACATGCTCAAGCCGATGCTGGCCAGGGGCGAGCTGCACTGCGTCGGCGCCACGACGCTCGACGAGTACCGCCAGCACATCGAGAAGGATGCGGCGCTGGAGCGCCGCTTCCAGCCGGTGATGGTCGATGCCCCGAACATCGAGGACACGATCTCCATCCTGCGCGGCCTGCGCGAGCGCTTCGAGCTGCACCACGGCGTGCACATCCAGGATGCGGCGCTGGTGGCGGCGGCCACGATGTCCGACCGCTACATCTCCGACCGTTTCCTGCCGGACAAGGCCATCGACCTGGTCGACGAGGCCTGCGCCTCGATCCGCACCGCCATCGACTCGATGCCGGCGGAACTGGACGAGGTCACCCGCCGCACCATGCGCCTGGAGATCGAGGAGACGGCGCTGAAGAAGGAGAAGGACGAGGCCAGCAAGGCAAGGTTGGAAGAGCTCAGGCGCGAGCTCGCCGACCTGAAGGAGAAGCGCGATGCGATGCGCGCGCAGTGGGACAAGGAGAAGGAATCGCTGAACCGGGTGCAGCGCCTGCGCGAGCGCATCGAGCAGGTGCGCCTGGAGATCGAGCAGGCCGAGCGCGCCTACGACCTGAACAAGACGGCCGAGCTCAGGCACGGCGTGCTGCCGGCGCTGGAGAAGGAGCTGGCCGAGGTCGAGGAGAAGGGGCGCGATGTGTCCCTGCTGCATGAGGAGGTCACCGAGGAGGAGATCGCACGCGTCGTGGCGCGCTGGACCGGCATCCCGGTGGTGCGCCTGATGCAGGGCGAGCGCGAGAAGCTGCTGCACCTGGCCGACGTGCTGCACCAGCGCGTGGTCGGCCAAGACGAGGCGGTCGATGCCGTGGCCGATGCGGTGCTGCGCGCCCGCGCCGGCATCAAGGATCCGAAGCGGCCGATCGGCTCCTTCCTGTTCCTCGGGCCGACGGGTGTCGGCAAGACGGAGCTGGCGCGCACGCTGGCGGCCAGCCTGTTCGATTCCGAGGACAACATGATCCGCATCGACATGAGCGAGTACATGGAGAAGCACAGCGTGTCGCGCCTGGTCGGCGCCCCTCCGGGCTACGTCGGCTACGAGGAGGGCGGCCAGCTGACCGAGGCGGTGCGCCGCAAGCCCTACTCGGTGGTGCTGCTCGACGAGGTCGAGAAGGCGCACCCGGACGTGTTCCACATCCTGCTGCAACTCTTGGACGACGGGCGCCTGACCGATGCGCAGGGGCACACGGTCAACTTCAAGAACACCATCGTCATCATGACCAGCAACATCGGCAGCGATCTGCTGCTGGAGGGCATCGATGCCGCGGGCCATATCCGCGACAAGGCGCGCAACCAGGTGCTAGCCAAGCTCCGGGAGTTCTTCCGGCCGGAGTTCCTGAACCGGCTGGACGATGTCGTGCTGTTCAAGCCGCTGTCGCACCAGGACATCCGCAGCATCGTCGACCTGCTGGTGGCGGACGTGCGCCGCCGCCTGGGCGAACAGGGCTTCGGCCTGGTCGTGAGCGACGCGGCGGGCGATCTGATCGTCAAGGAGGGCTACGATCCCGTCTACGGGGCCCGGCCGCTGAAGCGCTTCATCCAGCAGCAGCTCGAAACGCCGATCGCGCGCGCCATCGTCGGCGGCCAGGTGGCAGAAGGCGGCACGATCCGCATCGATGCCGAGGCCGGGAAGCTGCGTGTGCATACATAATGCGTGCAATGACGCATTCTTTATATTAGAATATACTAAATAAATGATCTGCTAACGGCAGACCAGGAGGAAAGATGATGAAGAAAGCATGGGTGTTTTCAGCAGCAGCGGTCGGCCTGATGACGATGTCGACCCCGGCGCATGCCTTCGATACCAACGCGTGCATGGGTTGCCATGCCATTGATATCGTGAAGGTCGGGCCTGCCCTGAAGACCGTGGTGGCGACGTATGGCGATGAGAAGACCCTGGCCAAGGCGTTTGCGAGCGGCTTTGCCGTTAAGGATCGCAGGATCGCCAATAGCGATCCGGCGATGATGGCCAAGGCGGCCGTGATGACGGCGCAGTACAACCTCAAGATCAAGGGCCACGAGAAGCAGGCGGCACACGCGTTGTTCGAGACCGTGAAGAACAACGCCTACGGTGATTACTGAGATCCGGACCACGGGCGTCTGACCGCTGCGCCCGGGCATGGCCCGGGCGCACGGCCGGGAGGCGGCGGGTCGAACGCCGTTGGGGGATTTCGCCGCCAAAGGGGGGGTATTTTTTGCCCTCCATGGGTTCCCCATCAGGAGTAAGCTTGAATCGTGGACGGATGCGCGAGAGCGAGCCGATCCACAATTCAAGCATTGGAGGAGATACGTGAAGAAAGTACTCGTGTTTGCAGTTGCTGCTGCTACGGGCCTGCTGGCGATGTCGACGACGGCAAGTGCCTTCTCGACCAAACGCTGTCAGGCTTGCCATGCCATCGATCACGTGAAGATCGGACCGGCGTGGAAGGACGTGGTTGCCGCATATAAGACGCCCGACACCCTGGCCAAGGTGTTCAAGGATGGTTTTCCCGTGAGCGAGCGCAAGATCGCCAGCACCCAGGACAAGTTCAAGCACAAGGCGGGTCTGATGACCGGCCAGTTCAACAACCTGATCAAGGGTCACGAGGATGATGCTGCCAAGGCGCTGTTCGCCACGGTGAAGAACAACAAGTTCGGCGACTACTAAGACCTGTTGAGGCCGATGGAAAGGGCGGCTTCGGGCCGCCCTTGATTTTTCCGCCCCCCGTCAGGCGGAGGCGTCCTCCGGGTTCCCTTATCAGCGGTGTGCTTGCACTGCGGGCGGATTTGCGATAGCAAGCCGGTTCCAATTCGATCATTGGAGGAGGAGCTACGTGAAGAAGATATTGGTACTTGCAATTGCTGCTGGTGTTGGATTGATTTCGATGTCGACGACGGCCAGTGCCTTCAATACGGGTAAGTGTGCAGCTTGCCATAACATCGATCATGACAAGGTCGGCCCTGCCTGGAAGACCGTGGCCACCGCGTATGGCGATGAGGCCACCCTGGCGAAGGTCTTTGAAGGCGGCTTTGCCGTGGGTGACCGCAAGGTTGCCGGCAGCGAGGCGAAGTGGAAGAGCAAGGCAGGTCTGATGACCAGCCAGTTCAATCACCTGATCAAGGGTCACGAGAAGGAAGCGGCGCACGCGCTGTTCGAATCCGTCAAGAACGACAAGTTCGGCGACTATTGATACCTGTCTAGGTTGAGATTAAGGGCGGCCCCGGGCCGCCCTTAATTTTTCTGTTCCCCGGCAGGCGGATGCGTCTCATCCCTTGCCCACGTGGTTCCCCTTACGAAACTGCGCTTGCGCGATGGGCGGATTTGCGATAGCAAACTGATTCCAATTCGGACATTGGGGGAGGACGCATGAAGAAGACGTTGATGATTGCAGCAGCCGCTGCGTTTATTGTTGGCGGCGCCTTTGCTGCCAGCACCGATGCGCATGCTGCCGCTTGGGGCAAGTGCAAGGCTTGCCATAATTTCACACCGCAGAACAAGGTGGGCCCGGGCCTGGGCAAGGGCATGATGGACGGCAAGGAAGAGCCGGGCGATTACATGCGCGTGGCCGGCACGCATCCGGGCTTCCATTACCTGTTTGCCACGTACATCCCGGCAGGCAAGGCCTGGCACTGGGATGAGGACCACCTGCGCCAGTGGATGTGCGACTCCAAGGATGCCATCAAGAAGTTCACCGGCAACCCGGATGCCCGCACCAAGATGCCGCCGCAGCATGTTTGCGACAAGGCCGCCCAGGACGAGGTCCTGGCCAAGCTGAAGGAAATCGCCGGATACAAGTGATCCGTCCGACGTCGAGCAAAAGGGCGGCCCACGGGCCGCCCTTTTTTGTGCTGACGCCGGCAGCACGCCCCCGTAGCATCTGCGCATGGCCATCATCAACCGGCGCGCACGCCATGAATACCATATCCTGGAGACATTCGAGGCCGGCATCATGCTGACCGGGCCCGAGGTCAAGTCGATCCGCCTCGGGCAGGCCAACCTGGCCGAGGCCCACTGCATCATCCGCAACGGCCGCGTGCTGCTGATCGGCTGCCACATCAGCCCCTATAAGCCGGCGGCGATGAACAACCCCGCCGATCCGACGCGTTCGCGCCAGCTGTTGCTGCACAGGCAGGAGATCAGCCGCCTGACCGGCACGCTGAAGGAGAAGGGGTTGACGCTGGTGCCCCTGAAGCTGTTCTTCAACGAACGGGGCTTCGCCAAGCTGGAGCTCGGCCTGGCCCGGGGCAAGAAGCTCCATGACAAGCGCGAGGCCGCCAAGGAACGCGACGTGCGCCGGGAGCTGCAGCGCCGTTACAAGATGTAGCCCCGAGGGCGCACGAAAAGCCTCTGCCCGCCTTCCGCGTGACGGGCATCACGATAAATGGTTGGAAATAAACGTTTTCTAATCATCGGTTCATGCTGATCCCATGTTGCATCCGTACATTGCAGGTTGTCAGGCGGACATTGGATGTCCGCGAAACCATGGCAAAGGAGAAGGAACATGAAGGACAATGGCATGAAGGAAC
>DATLWN010000245.1:0-3450 GCA_035576305.1 Mariprofundaceae bacterium | reverse complement strand
AATCCTTGCGCGTATTGTTCGCATCGACAATGGCACGGATCAGGTTCTGCGGCACCTCAAAGTAGTTGGCCAGAAGCTGCTGGGTGTCCTTGGGCAGGCAGTAGCCGCCATAGCCGAATGACGGGTTGTTGTAGTGGCTGCCGATGCGCGGGTCCAGGCCCACGCCCTCGATGATCTGGCGCGTATCCAGCCCGTGCGCCAGGGCATAGGAATCCAGCTCGTTGAAGTAGGCGACGCGCATGGCCAGATAGGTGTTGGCGAACAGCTTGATCGCCTCGGCCTCGGTGGCGCCGGTGAAGCGCACCGGCACATCCTTCTTGACGGCCCCCTCGACCAGCATCCCTGCGAATTCCCTGGCCTGGTCTGAATCATCCCCGACGATGATGCGGGATGGATGCAGGTTGTCGTACAGTGCCTTGCCCTCGCGCAGGAACTCGGGCGAGAAGATCACCCGGTCGCAGCCGAAGCGCTCGCGCGCCTGGGCGGTGAAGCCGACGGGCACGGTCGACTTGATGACCGCCAGCGCCTGCGCATTGTACCGCATGACATCCCGGATCACCGAGTCCACCGAGCCGGTGTTGAAGTAGTTCGATTCCGGGTCGTAGTCGGTCGGCGTGGCGATGATGACGACATCGGCATCCCGGTAGGCCTGTTGCTTATCCAGCGTCGCCGAAAGCCTGAGCGGCCGGTTCTGCAGGTAGTCCTCGATCTCGGCATCGACGATCGGTGAGTGGCGGCGATTGACCATATCCACCCGCTCCGGCGAGATGTCCAGCACCACAACCTCGTGATGCTGGGCCAGCAGGATGGCGTTGGACAGTCCGACATAGCCGGCGCCGACGACGGTGATCTTCTTGCTCATGCCTGATTCCGCACGGGGAAGTCGGGAAGGCTGCACACCCCGCCTTCCCCGAATCCTGTCTTATACACCGGTCTGCAGGGACTTGTCGTACCAATGGCTCATGTCGTCGAACATCTCGCCCTTCAGCAGGTAATAGGGCGCCTTGTAGTAGATCATGATGTCGTGGAACGGATCGGTGAGGATCTTGATGAACCATGCGAGGCCATGCCGGACATTGACCTTGAACATGAGCTGGAACGTGCGGAACAGCAGGGCGCCGACGGCCACGGCCAGCCAGTACATGCCGAGATTATGAACAAAGCCCTTGGCCACCTGATCGGCGCTGAGCAGGCCCCACAGGGAAGGCTCGAGGTACAGCAGGACCGAGCCCCCGAGCCAGATGGAGAGCATCACCACCTTGCGCTTCAGATTGTAGCCGGGCTTGACGCTTTCCTTGTATTCGTGCGTGGCCTGGTTGACCTCGTCGAAGCCGTGCGACTCGAAGAAGAAGTGCCCGGCCTGACGGGGCAACTGGCCGACCACCCAGCCGAACAGCAGGGCCGCGGCCGGATTGAAGAACAGCCCGACATAGCTGGCGACGAAGCAGATCGAGCTCCACAGGTGAAGCGTCTGATTGATGCGGTTCTGGTGGTAGAAGCGGTGGTCGTCCCAGCGCTGTTTGCGGAGTTCCTGCATGAGTTCCATCGTTGCGTCTCCCGAAGGTGTTTCGACCCACGCTCGCCCCGGCATGTGACACACCGGCGGCAAACGCATGTCACGGGCTGGTCACGATGAGCGCTCCGCCACGGTCAACAGGGCCTCGCCCATCCGGATGTGCATGCCGCTGTGCACATGCCCGCACAAGGCGTAGCGGTGGGTGGCGAACAGGATGATCGTCGAGCCATGCCGGAAATAACCCATCTCCTCGCCCTTGCGAAACTGTGCGTAGCAGGAAAGGCGGTTCGGACCGCGGTAGCGCAGGTTCAGGTCGCGCTCCAGGCAATGGAAACGCATGCTGGCCACGAGGATGGCGGCGACCGGCACCAGTGTGATGTCGTTCTTCCCATCCTCGCCGTGCAGGGGCACCACGGCCCGCTCGTTGCGGCAATAGAGCCGCTCGATGCGCTTCAGGGCCGGCGGATTGACGTTCCAGGTATCGCCGGAGATGTAGTCGATGGCGCGCACCTCGCAGTCCACCGGGGCGTGGAAGCGGTGGTACATGCTCGATTTCAGGCGCAGGGTGACATAGACGCCGTCGCGGTAGTGCTCGCGCAGGCCGGGATCGGGGATCAGATCCTCCAGCCCGTACGGAAAGCCCTTGGCCTGGTATACCGTCGTCCCCTCGATGGTGCCGCAGGTGCCGACGATGGCGTCGCAAGGGCTGATCACGATGTCCGGGCGAGGATCGACCGGTCGTGCGCCCTCCTTCAGCTCACGCACGAAACAGTCGTGCAGGCTGGTGAAGGTGCGGTGCTTCGATTCCTTCAGATCCAGATCGCGCGCAAACAGGCGCCAGACACGGATCGACACGCGCGTCAGCCGCGGGCTCTCGATGCCGCTGTACCAGCCCATCCAGTGCGTCAGCGCCTTGCGCGGCACGCGGTTGGTCACCAGGAAATTCACGCGCTCGCGCCAACTCAGCGCATGCAGCGGCCGCGGCACGCGCCGGCGGATCGGCCAACGCTTGGGCAGGGGCAGACGCTTCGGCAGGCGCGGACGCATCGTCCTACGCATCGGCCAGCCCCAGATCGACCAGGAACTGCTGCATGATCGGTTCCGCCTGATAGTCCTGGCTGCGGCGCATGGCCCGCTCGCGCATGGCCTGCCTCGCCGCATCGTCGGCGAAGAAGCCGGTGATGCGCTCTCCCATCCCGGCCACATCCTCGACCAGGTAGCCGCTGCTCCCATCCTCGATGATGTCCTTCGGTCCCTTGCAGTTGTAGGCGATCACCGGCATGCCGTAGGTGAAGGCCTCGAGCGCGACATTGCCGAAGGTGTCGAAGCGGGACGGGAAGACGAACAGATCCAGCCCGGCATAGAGCTCGCGGATGCGCGGCTTATCGACCCACCCGAGGAACCGCGCATCCGGCAGCTGTTCCTTGAGTTCCCTCTCGGCCGGGCCGGTGCCGGCCACCACCAGCTGCGCATCCGGCAGGCTCTCGCGCACCCGCGCCATGATCTCGGGCAGATCGAAGATGCCCTTCTCCCGGCTCAGGCGCCCGGCCGCGAGCAACACCGGCGTATCGGCGGTGGCATCGGGAAACAGCGTCCGCTTGTCGACCGGCTTGACCCCCGCATCGCGCGGCTGCGTGTGGTGGGCCGTCAGGAACACCTGCTCCTCGTCCAGTTGCATCTCGTGCCCTGTCAGCCACTGGCGATGATCGTTGTTGAGCACGAACACGCCCTTGTACAGCTTGTAGAAGAAGCGCAATGCCCGGCGAATCCTGTCACGCTCATGCTGGTTCAGGTCGGTGTTGTCCTTGATGAAATCCAGCCAGTCCGTATGCATGAAGAAGTAGTTGGGCACGTTGAACATGTGCTTGATCAGCAGGGACATGACGGCCATCGGTCCCTCGGTGGAGCAGACGATGCGATCGTAGCCGCCCTCG
>DATLWN010000244.1:0-4476 GCA_035576305.1 Mariprofundaceae bacterium | reverse complement strand
CATGATAAGCCGTGGAAGGCGTGAAAACCGCCCCGCCGGTACCCGCATTCAGGAGCCGGTCGGGGCGGTTTGATGCAAAACGGTGGTGGCCGGATGGTGCGGCGTGCTCTGCCGCACCATCCGTGTCAGGGCTGGCTTACTCCTTGCCGCTGACGTTGGCGTAGAAGGCGACGCCGGTCTTGGAATCCTCGTACAGTTGGACCCACACGTCCTCGCCCTGGGCGGTATCCGGAACGCTTGCGGGCGGAATCAATGCCTTCAGGCTCAGGTCCTTGTCCGTGGTGATCTCGAGGATCTTGCACAAGCCGCCGACGGCAAAGGATGTCGTATCCTTCGTGCTGTTGTCCTGGAAGCTCAATTGGCAGTTGATGCCGGAGTCACCAAGCTTGCCGCCCTTGTCAGCACGCAGCACGTCGGTCTGGATGTTGACGACGTCCCCATCCTTGATATCCGCCGTATGCGACAGCAGCAGGATGTGGGATCCAGCCTCCATATTGGTGATGAAGCTGCTGAAGTGGCCGAGCACGAGTGCATCGTAGTCCCACTTCCCATGCGGGTCGTTCTTCTGGAATGCGGCAAAATTGAGAAAGCGGATCCCATGTCCATCTGCCGAAGCAGGCGCGATGCCTGCCATCCATACCATCGCCACTCCGAGACCCAGCCCGAAGATCTTCCGTGTCATCATGTTACCCTCCCCAAAGTATTTGGTCCCAGCGGACCGTTATCGAATCCGTAAGATCGCCGGTTACCACCGGCACAGCCGCGAATCAAACCATCTGCGTATCGTTAAAGAGACTGAATCTCGGCGATCGCCTCGTTGATCATCTCCTGGTTCTTCTGCTCCAGGGCCCGCCGCATGCGATCGACGTCCTTTTTCGGCATGCCGGCCTGTTCGAGGGCATCCAGATCCTTCAGGCTGGCCATCGATTCGCGCAGCTTTTTGATGATCAGGGTGATCTGCGCCATTTTGTCTTCAGTAGCGGCGGCGGCATCGGCCACGGGCATGACAAAGGATACGGGTGAGGTCATCGCCCCTGCTGTCGGCGCAAACATGCCGAGCCCGCATGCGGCCAGAAAAACGGCCGTGAATTTATATGCTTGCTTCACTCGCTCCCCTCCAATAAGTGATATAAGCTCTGCCCATTATCACCACAGTGGTTGCTCGGTGTAAAGCCGGTAAGCCCTAATACGTAGGGTTATGCATCCTCATACGCCCGGTTATACATCCCCGTACTGGACGCATGGGGCTTGGCAGCTAACATCCTCCGGTGCGCGCATTCCTGATCAAACGCCTGCTCGGCATGATCCCGCTGCTGTTCGGGATTACCGTGATATCGTTTGCCATGATGCACCTGGCGCCGGGCGAGCCGAGCGTGGTCGGCCAGGAACTCAATCCCCGGATCTCCGCCCAGGACGTCGAGCGGCTCCGCAGCTACTACGGGCTGGACAAGCCCCTGAGCGAGCAGTACTGGAGCTGGCTCAAGCGGCTGGTCCGGTTCGATTTCGGCAACTCGTTTTCCGCTGATTCCCGGCCGGTGATCGACAAGATCAGCGAGCGGCTGCCGGTCACGCTGTGGATCAATGTCCTGGCCATCCTGCTGATCCTGGCCGTGGCCATCCCCATCGGTGTGGCCTCCGCGGTGCATCAGGATTCGTGGGGGGACCGCATCATGACCGTGCTCGTGTTCATCGGATTCGCCATCCCCTCCTTCTGGCTGGGACTGATGCTGATGATCGGGCTCGGCGTCAACCTGGGCTGGCTGCCGATCTCCGGCATCCACAGCTACGGCTGGCAGCACATGGGATTCTGGGAACAACAGCGCGATCTGGTGCGGCATCTGACCATGCCGGTGCTGGTATCCGCCATCGGCGGGCTGGCGGGCATGAGCCGCTTCATGCGCTCGGGCATGCTGGAGGTGATCCGGGCGGATTTCATCACCACGGCCCGGGCCATGGGCGTCCCGGAATCGTCGATCCGCTACCGCCTGGCCCTGAAGAACGCCATGCTGCCGATCATCACCCTGCTCGGATTGTCCATTCCCGGGCTGATCGGCGGCTCGGTGATCATCGAGCAGCTGTTCTCGGTGCCGGGCATGGGCCAGCTGTTTTATGAGGCGGTGCTGGCCCGCGACTACCCGCTGATCATGGGCATCACCGTCATCGGCGCCGTGCTGACCCTGCTCGGCAACATGCTGGCCGATGTCGCCTATGCCTGGGCCGATCCGCGCATCCGCCACGGTGGGAAGGCATGAGCGGGCTCGCCGTTACGGTCGCCTTCATCCGCCGCCATCCGATGATGGTGATCGGGGGCGTCATCGTCGGCACGGTCAGCCTGGTGGCGCTGCTGGCCCCGTGGCTGGCGCCCTATGATCCGACCGACATCAACGTCAAGGCCATCCTGCTCCCCCCGTCCTGGCAGCACTGGTGCGGCACCGACACCCTCGGCCGCGATGTATTTTCACGCATGCTCTACGGCGCCCGCGTATCGCTTGCCGTCGGCTTCGTGGCCGTCGGCATCGCCATGCTGATCGGCATCCTGCTCGGTGCCATGGCCGGCTACGGCGGCAGGATGGCCGACAGCCTGATCATGCGCTGGACGGACATGGTGCTGTGCTTTCCCACCTTCTTCCTGATCCTGGCGGTGATCGCCTTTCTGAAGCCCTCGATCTGGAACATCATGATCGTCATCGGCCTGACCTCGTGGATGGGCGTGGCCCGTCTGGTCCGTGCCGAGTTCCTGTCGCTGCGCCAGCGGGAGTTCGTGCTCGCCGCCCGTGCCACCGGTGTGCCGGCCCTGCGCCTGATCGGGCGTCATCTGCTGCCCAATGCCATGGGACCGATCCTGGTCTCGGCCATCCTGGGCGTCGCCGGCGCCGTGCTCGTCGAGTCCGGCCTGTCGTTTCTCGGGCTTGGGGTGCAGCCGCCGAACCCGTCCTGGGGCAACATCCTGACCGAGGGCAAGGACAACATCCAGATCGCCTGGTGGCTGTCGCTGTATCCCGGCCTGGCCATCCTGGTGACCGTGCTCGGATACAACCTGCTTGGCGAGGGGCTGCGTGATTATTTCGACCCGAAGATGAGCAACCGGCGATGAATCCGAGCCAGCCGGAAATCGATCGGAGATACATGAGCATCGCGCTGCAACAGGCCGATATCGCTGCACAAAAGCAGGAGGTGCCGGTCGGTGCCGTGCTGGTGCTTCCGGACGGCAGTTTCCATGCCGGGCACAATGCCCCGATCAGTGAGCACGATGCCTCCGCCCATGCCGAGATGCGTGTGATCCGCACCGCCTGCCAGGCGACCGGCAACTACCGCCTCACCGGCAGCACCCTGTACGTCACCCTGGAGCCGTGCGTCATGTGTGCCGGTGCCATCGTCCACGCCCGCATCGCGCGCGTCGTCTATGGCGCCACCGATCCCAAGACCGGTGCCGTCGAGTCGCTCTATCGCATCCTCGACGACACGCGCCTGAACCACCAGCCGCAGGTCACCAGCGGCCTGATGGCCGAGGAATGCGGCCGACCGCTCAGGGCATTCTTCCAGCACCGGCGGCGTGAACGCTGACCGCAGCGACGCCATGATGCTGATATAATCGCCGGAACCGATCCTCTAGAGGAGATATCCATGACGCTTCCCATCGAAGGCCCCCCCGTCCATGCCGAGGAGATCGCGCATGCGCCGATCTGCGAGGGGCTCAGCCCCGAGGACATCGCCGCATTGGCCCGGCACATGTTCACCACCGAGCATCCACGTGATGCCGTGCTGTACGAGGAAGGTTCGCTCAAGGCCAACGACCTGCTGATCATCCTGGAGGGCCATGTCGAGATCGGTACCCGCCAGCGCTTCGGTGGCGAGACGCTGACCATCCGCCTGGATCGCGGCGATGTGGCCGGCATCCTGGGCTTCGTCGGCGGCAAGCCGCATGTCGGTACGGCGCGGGCCGTCAGTGACTGCCGCGTGGCCAGGCTGTCGCGCGACCAATTCGCCCACCTGTGCGAGAAGCACGGCGGCATCGCTATCCGCATACTGCGCTTCCTGGTGCTGGCCCTCGACCGCTTCAGCTCCGACATGATCGAGCGCTACAAGGAGAGCCTGTCGTTCATGTACGGGGCGATGCACACCAAGAAATAGCGGCCGACATGGCCCCACAGATCCACGCCCGCTTGTGCGACATCACGACCCTGGCCGTCGACGCCATCGTCAACGCCGCCAACCCGAGCCTCTTGGGTGGCGGCGGCGTCGACGGTGCCATCCACCGGGCGGCCGGCCCGGAACTGCTGGAGGAGTGCCGCGGCCTGCGCGGCTGCCGGACCGGCGAGGCCAAGATCACCAAGGCTTACCGCCTGCCTTCCAATTGGGTCATCCACACGGTCGGGCCCGTCTGGCATGGCGGGGGCGATCACGAGGACGGGAAACTGGCGTCCTGTTACCGCAGCTGCCTGGACCTGGCTGCCCGCCACGGTGTGCGCAGCATCG
>DATLWN010000243.1:0-2384 GCA_035576305.1 Mariprofundaceae bacterium | reverse complement strand
CGTCCCCGTCGATCGCCGTGACGGTGACGATATGCTGGCCGGTATCGCTCTCGGCCCGGAACTGCATCCCGACCTCCAGATCATCGATGCCATGAAAGGCCTCCCGCGGCACCACCTGTTGCAGGGCATCGTTGCGTTCGCCATAGGCCTCGGACGGCGCGATGGACACCTGCAGCCGGTCACCGCGCTTCTTCCCCTCCAGGGCGTTCTCCAGGCCCGGAACGATATTCTGGGCTCCGTGCAGGTACAGCAGGGGCTCATGCCCCTCAGAACTGTCGATGATCTCCCCCGCATCGTTTGTCAGCGTATAGTCGATCGACACGACCTTGTTCTTGGCTACCTGCATGGATCATCCCCTGTGGATTGGTATGCCTCCACCCTACCCGCTGGGCCGGGCCTGGCCAACGAATTCTTTGCCGGCCATCAGTTGCCGATCATCCCGTCCAGGCGCTGCAGGTCATTGATCACCCGCCACGTGCCGCCGCCGGCCTCCACCTTTTTCTGCCACACATCGAGGCGATCCATGTACTCGCGCGGATCGACGTTGTCGGTCCTGAGCTTGGTCACGTTCAGGGCCACCACCTCGAAGCCGTTCAGCTGCAGCGGGATGTCGCGCACGTAGCCCTTCTTCAGGTCCTCCTTCAGATCGGAGAAGATCAGGATGGTTTTCGTGCCGGGATTCATCTCGTTCAGGTACTCGATGCCCTGCAGCACGCCGCCGGTGATATCGGTGTAGGCGCTGGGCCTGACATGCTTGACGAAATCGTCGACGATCTCGCGGAACCGCCGCTTCTGTTCGTTGGCCACGCTGGGGCGATCGTCAAAGGTCATCTTCACGATGATGTTCTTCTCGGTGAAGCTCGCCGTATCCACACGCGCCACGGCGAAGGAATCACCCGGATTCAGCTTCGCCAGCGTGAAGTTGATGATGCGCTGGGCGTGATCCAGCTGTTGCGCATAGGTTCCCGAGGTGTCGAGCAGCATGTACACGCCGCGCGTGTGCGGCTTGTTGTCCGAACAGGCGCTCAACGCCAGGGCCAGCACCAGGCCGGCGATCGCCGGCAGACCGAGGATGCGTTTCATGGTTCACCTCCCGACCTGGCCCAGTTCCATCGGGGCATCGGCGCCGTAGGCATGGGCCTTTTCCTTGCCCTGGGCCGGAGTCCGGCCCTTGAGCATGCGTTCGACCCACAGCGGTGCGAAGATCGCCAGGTCGTAGATCTGCACCAGCGCCCTGCCCGCAAAGCGGGACATGTTGCCGATGGCGCGCAGCGTCACGGCCAGGGCATTGAGCATATAACCGCCGGCGATGCCGAGCACCGTGCGCAGCGAGTGGATGAAGCTCTCCAGCGGGATGGCCACGAAGGTCAGGGCAAACGGCAGGATGAAGCCCATGCCCATCTGCGCGGCGGTCGTGATCCAGCGGCTGGAGGCGGCGCTGCTGCCCGCCTGCTGCTGCTGGGCGGCCAGGCTGGCCAGCAGCGCGGCGTCGTCCTGGGACAGGATATCGCGCATATAGGCCAGGCTGGCCTCGATGCTGGCCAGGATGAACAGCATCGCGAAGGTGGCCCAGATCATGCGCACGCGCTTCTTGTCGTCCAGCGCGCCGATGACCGGGAACAGGCGGGTGATGCGCATCGATTCCATCAGGAACAGGCCCATGGCCATCTCGACGAAGATGATCACCAGCGCCGCGACGTTCGCGGTCCTGAAGCCCATGATATAGCTGTTGCCGCCGACCATCTCCTGCATCGGGCGCATGATCAGGTGGAAATTGATGACGGCGCCGCCCACGGCAATGACCAGCACCAGGGCCGAGATGAAGAACTGGGTGATCGACGAGGATGACAGCATCTGCACCGCCCGATCCGAACCCTTGAGGATCTCCTCATGGTCCTGCATGTGCCTATCGATGCTCTTGGAACGGTCGAGCAGGCTGGACACGCTCTTGTCCGTGCGCTCCATGACGTGCACCAGCCTGCGGCAATGGGGAAGCATCTTGGCCAGCAGCTGATGACGCTTGTGGCTGCTCTTGCGGAACTCCTCCACCGTCTTGTCCTGGGCCTTGACCATGGACTTGTGGATCTCCTCCAGCACGCCGGCCACCATGGAGTCCCCCGAGGACGGGATCTTGGCCACGGCCTCCACGGCCTTGTGCCAGGCTGGCGGCGTCGGGGGCACCTCGCTGCTCTGCTGGTGCTCCTCCTCGATCTTCGTGATCTCCTCGCTGGCCTCCCGCTTCAGGGCGGGGTATTCGGCCAGGCTGCGGTTCACGGCCGCGCCGACGCGGTCGAACTCGCGCTCGACGATGCGCTCGGCCGCCTCCCGGCCGGCGGCCAGCAGCACCTCGCGGTTGCGCATGGAAAGGCGCGCCTCCGCCTTCA
>DATLWN010000242.1:0-2003 GCA_035576305.1 Mariprofundaceae bacterium | reverse complement strand
CCGGCGATGCCGGCGCCGGCCAGCACGGCACCTTTGACGGCCTCGGTGCTACCGAGCGTGAAGACGGCATGCGGCTCCGAGCAGCCGTGGGTGCGCAGGATGCTCTCCAATACGGCCTGGGTGCCGGACCCGGGCTCGCGCATCACCCAGGATTGTTTGCACAGCGTGGATATGTCGGCTGAACGGCCTTCGCTGGCCAGCGGGTGCCCGGCGGGGGCGATGATGGCCAGCTCGTCATGCATGAAGATCTGCTCATCCAGTTCCTGTTGCTCGACAAACCCCTCGGTGAATCCAAGATCGATGCGGTCCTCCAGCAGCAGGCGCTGGACGCAATCGGTGTTGCAGATCTCCAGGCGGATATCCATGCCCGGATACAGGGCACGGAACTGGGCCAGTACCGGGGGCAGCAGGTAGTTGCCGATGGTGGTGCTCGCCCCCAGCGACAGGCGCCCTGCCTTCAGGCTGCATATCTCCTCCATCGAGGCGCGGGCCCGCATGCTCAGGGCGAAGATGCGGCCGGCGTAATCGGACAGGACCTGACCGGCCTCCGTCAGGCGCACCCCGCGCGGTTCGCGATCGAGCAGGGCGAGCCCCAGCGCATCCTCCAGCGCCTTGAGCTGCCGGGATACGGCCGGCTGCGTGATATAGAGCCGTTCGGCGGCCTTGCTCAGGCTCCCCGTTTCGGCCACGGCATGAAAGACCGCAAGATGGCGCAGGTTCATGGTATTACCCCAGGTTATAGAGATCGGCATAAACATGCATTTGATGCATGCTCTGCGCAAGCATAATTTTTTCCGTCTTAGCAAAGGGGCGTCAGATAACGCCCTTGAGGAGGAGGAAAGAATGAAATCAGTATTGAATTTGCGTGTATGGGCGGCGGCACTGGCCATGGCGCTGTCGATGCCGGCCATGGCCATGGCCGGTGATTGGATCACCCCGGGGATCGACGGTTTCGGTGGCGTGATGTCGCTGCCGCAAGCCAAGGTGCAGCCGAACGCCAAGCACCGTTACAAGGCGATTTTTGACGTCACCAGCGGTGCCAAGGACCCGAGTGGGATCAATCCGGGGCTGAAGCACGTGGCCCGTGCGGTCAATGCCTTTGTTTCGGCGGGCGTACCGCTGTCCCACCTGCATTTCGTGGCGATCGTGCACGGCCCGAAGGCCACAGCGTCTGTGCTGAACGATGCGGCTTACAAGAAGCTCTTCAATGTGGATAACCCCAACACGAAATTGCTGGCTGCGCTGAAGAAGGCGGGCGTCAAGGTCTTTGTCTGCGGCCAGGCCATGTATGACCTCAATTACCCGCTTGCCGACGTCTCCAAGGATGTGAACGTGGCGCTGTCGGCGCTGTCCACCGTCGTCATCTATGGCGACATGGGCTACGCCTACATGAAGCAGTAAGTGGAAGATCCCCGGCCACGTCGTGGCCGGGGATCCTTCTTGGTGAGCAGAATCAATAGGGGGGGTGAGCAGTGATGCGATATCGGGATCATGTGATGCGAATGATGTTGGTGATGCTTTTGGTGGTGGCGGGCAATGCCTATGCCGCAGAGGGGGCGCATGCCCCGCCGTGGAGCGAGCCGATGGTCAAGGGCGAACCGTTCACCATCGACGGTATCGAGAACGCCCCGGACCTGCACGGCGACGTCAACGACCCGCAGCTGGTCGTGTTCTTCGCCGGCAACCAGTACATGCTGGTCAACCGCCTGCTGGAGGCCTTCCAGCACAAGCATCCGCAGTACACGCGCGTGTTCGCCGAAACGCTGCCGCCGGGCGTGCTCGTCTGCCAGATCAAGCAGGGCGGGATCGTCGTCGGCAATATGCGCATCAGCCTCAAGCCCGATGTCTATACCGCCGGCAAGGGCCGTATCCGGAATATGCAGAAGCAGCTTGGCTGGTTCGGCAAGACCGAGGATTATGCCCGCAACCGCCTGGCGATCATGACCGCTGCGGGCAATCCCGCCCATATCACGGGTTGGGCCAGCCTCGCCGATCCCGATCTC